>DATJAA010000276.1:0-14806 GCA_035516815.1 Acidimicrobiia bacterium
GCCGTCGACGCCGGATACCTCCTGTCCGCCGACGAGTCAGAGATCGGAGCGCTCGGGGCGGCGGCCTGGCCCGGCCCCTGATCACGGTCGCCTGATCGACCGCGCGGCACGCCTTGACCGTTTCCGATCCGAGGAGTGGTCGCGGGGCGAGCTAGACGCGAGCCGGCGCAACCGGCGCGCCGGCGACGTCGACGGTCGTGCGCAGGACGCAGCCGCGCAGCTCGGTGTGCTCGGCATGGCCGCCCGTTGTGACGTAAAGATCGCGCCCGTCGAAGCACAAGCTCGTGGTGAAGGTTGATGGGGTCTCGATTCTCCGGTCGACCTCGCCGGCGGGGGTGAAGCGCGCGATCCCGCCACTGACGAGTGCGACCCACAGCGCTCCCTGTTCGTCGAGCGCCATGCCGTCGGGGTGCCCGAGATGGGCCACCTCGAGGTCGTGCCGGGTGTGGCGCGCCACGTCGAAGACGACGATCCGCTGCCTGCGGGTATCGCTCAGATAGATCGTGCCGCCGTCGGCTGTACACGCGACACCGTTCGCGTGGGCGACGTCGGCGAACATGATGACCGACTCGGCGTCGACATCAATGCGCCACAACTCCCCGGGAACGACCTCGGCGTCGGGGTCGAACACGGCAAAGCGCAACGCGCCGGCGTAGATCCGCCCCATCGCGTCGGTGCAGAGGTCGTTCCATCCGGCGACGCCGTCGATGTGGGCCAACGTGCGCTGCTCGTGCCCGGCGCGGACGTGGATCAGATCGCGTCCCGAGCACACGACGCCTCCGTCCGCGTGGACGGCGATGCCGCCGACACCGCGGCGCTTCGGTACCACGGTGCTGAGCATCCCCGCCGCGTCGAGCCGGTATACGCCTCCGCCCAGGACATCGGAGAACAAGAGAGATCCGTCGACGCCGATCGTCGGCGCCTCCGCGAGGCCGAAGCCGTGCGCGACCACCTCCCAGTCCATCGCGAGACGAGGCTACGCCGGGACGTCGCTCCGGGAAATCCGTGGACCCGGAACGGGCCGTGAAGCGTCTGAGTCTTCGTGGACCGATCATGACCGGACAGCCGTCGCGTCGACTTCGGGTCGGTCTGCATGTCGGCCAGCTCGCGCAACCGATCCCCGGCGGGATAGGGCGGGTCACGGAGATGCTCTGCGCCGAGCTGCCGAGGCACGCTGATGTGGTCGCGTTCGCATCTTGCCCGCCGTACCGGCGCGGTCGCATCAGGGCGCGGGTGAACGGCGTCGCGGAGTTTCGAGGTCTCGGAGTCCTGCCTCCTCAGTGGTGTTACGAGGTGTGGCAGCGACGCCGTCGCCGCATCGACTTGGGTGTCGACGTGTGCCACGCTCCCAGCCTCGCGATACCTCCCACGCGGGCGCCGCTGGTCGTCACCGTCAACGACGTTGCGTTCATTCGTCATCCCGAGATGTTCACGGCGCACGGGGCTCGTTTTCACGAGCGGGCTCTAGCGATCGCGCGCCGTGAAGCGGCCGCGATCATCGTGCCGTCGGCGTTCACCCTGACCGAGCTGGTGCACGAAGGTTTCGAGCCCGCGCGGATCCACCATGTGCCGCTCACGGCCTCCGCCCCGCTCGGCTGCGGGTCGCGCGACGCCGAACAGCACCTGCGCAGTCTCGGTGTGCGCGAGCCGTTTCTCCTTGCCGTCGGTACCGTCGAGCCGCGGAAGAACTACGAGACCATCGTCGCCGTGCTCGCGCACGTGCGCGGTCGTATTCCGGAGGTCTCACTCGTCGTCGCCGGGAACCCGGGCTGGAACGGGACACCGGCTGCGTCAGGGCTCGAAGCGGCGGGCGTCGTCTTCGTCGGACCGGTACGGGACGACGAGCTGGACTTCCTTTATCGCCGGGCAAAGATCGTGCTCAACGCCTCGATCTACGAAGGATTCGGTCTGACGGTCCTCGAGGCAATGGCCCGCGGGTGCGCGGTGGTTGCCAGCGACATCCCCGCACACGGGGAGGTCGGCGGCGGTGGCGTACGACTCGTGCCGGCACGCGACGTGGATGCCTGGGCAGACGTGATCTGCAGGCTCCTCGTCGACCGCGGCGCGCGTGCGCGTCTCGGCCGGCTCGCGCGCGAACGGTCCGGGCGGTTCACCCTCGCGAGGACCGTCGCCGGCCACCTCACGGCGTACAACTCGGTGGTGCCGGGCGATCCGCCGTTGCCCTGCTGAACGTCGTGCCCGGCCGACGTTTAACAGGCCGTTTACTCCCTCGCGCGAGAACGGGATGTCGCCCCGATTCTCGAGCTGCGGCCGTATGGGCAGGCCGGAGCGGTCTCGGCGGCATCGATCCCGATCAGGGAGGTACGTGGTGAAGAACACAACGCAGACGATTACCGAGCAGGCCGTCGTCGGGAAGCGGCTCGGGCGTCACATCAACTTCGATCCGCGCTCGGGCGATTATCCGGTGACAGCGTTCTTGGTCCCCGGCAAGACCGTGAAGTCGCGGTCATGGGAAAGGCCGGGCCCGTTCGATCAAGGAGACACCGGTTCGTGCACGGGACAAGCCGTGGCCGGACTCGTCATGACCGCACCGATCGCGGACACCGGCATCGATCAGGGCACCGCGATGCAGATCTACGAGCTCGCGACCAAGCTCGATCCTTATCCCGGCAACTACCCGCCGGACGACACCGGGTCGTCGGTACTGGCCGCGATGCAGGCGGCCCAGCAGCTCGGCTATATCACCAGCTACCACTGGTGCTTCTCGCTCCAGGACGTGCTGCAAGCCCTCTCGCAAGTCGGCCCGGTCGCGATCGGGATCAACTGGTACACCAGCTTCGATCAGCCGGACGCCACGGGTCACGTCACGTTGCAGCCCGGAGCAACGGTGCGCGGGGGCCACGCATTGAACCTCACCAGCGTCGACACGCAGGCGAAGCGCGTGGGCGGCTGGAATTCGTGGGGTGAGCTCTGGGGCGTCGACGGGCAGTTCACCATGGACTGGCAGACGCTCGACGTGCTCCTCGGCGAGAACGGCGAAGCCGCCGTCGGTATCAAGTAGCGCCGCCGGCCACAGCTCGGGGGAGGCGAGGTCGGGCGCGGTTCCCGTCCGTGCCACCGGCCTCGTCTCCCCCATGCATCTCGCTGTCAGCCCTCGTTCCTTTGCCTCATGGAGAACTAGTCCATACAACTGTTGTGAGATACAACCATGGCGGGCCGCCCGGGGCATGATGACCAGGTCGTCGACGCCGTCTTGCACGCGTCGCGAGCACTCGTCGCGGTCTCGGCCCGGGGCCGCTCGCTCGTTCGTTCGGTCACGAATCTCCGGCGGCGCGAGATCACGGGGATCGTGGGCCGCGTCCCGCGATCGCAACGTGACGCGATGGTCGCCGCGCTGCACGCGTTCGGTGAAGCTGCGGGCGAGCGGCCGGACACGTCGTGGGCACCCGAATGGGCGGGGGAGTGAGCACGACCCGCCGCCGGCTGGCCCGACCGGTCCGGCGTATGAAGGCGTTCGCGTCGGGCGCCGATGGCGACCGCGACCCGGCGCCGCGGGCGAGCGTCGTTCACGCTCGCATACTTGACGGTTGGGTCCGGCACGCGCGGGCGGCCGCTACGACGCCTCGGTCGCATGCGATGGGAGCTCGCCGGCGCCGTCGCCCACGAGCAGGCTGCGTTGATCCAGCACGAACAGCAGCGCGAGCGACGGGAGGATCAATAGGACCGCAACGCCGAAGACGACCAGCGTCGCGGCCAGCGTGCCCGTCGGTGCCGCCGCGGCCGAGACCTTGAGCGTCTGCGGGAGGATGTACGGCCATTGCGCGACGCCCCAGCCCCACACGACGGATGCGACGGCGCCGATCGCGAGCAGCCGCGCGTAACGGTGCTCGCCGCGGACGAGGAGCCACAGCGACGTGACACCGCACACCGCGGACACGATCACGAGCGGCAGGCCGCGCGACGTCAGGCCGTCGAAGAGGTAACGGGCGTCGGAGCGCAGCACGAAGATCCCTGCGAGAGAGACCAGCCCCGCGACGATCGCGGTCGCGACCGCGCGAGCGCGGAAGTACTCGACGAGCGTGGCGTCGCCGAGCCGCCGCCCGTCCCAGACGAGGTAGACCGCGGCGAGGTACGCGCACACGACCACCGCCATGATCCCACCGAGAATCGAGGTCGGGTTGACCCAACTCGACCAGGGGTCGCCGGCCTTTCCCCCGGCCGGGACGCGGCCCGACGCGATCGCGCCTGCCACCGCGCCGAGGCAGTACGGCACGAGCACCGAGGAGATTGCAAAGACCGCGCCGAAGCGCCGCCGGTCGGCAGTGGTGAACACGACCTTGCGGAAAGCGAAGCTGGCACCGCGCAGCACGATGCCGAAGGCCGCGAGGGTGAGAGGCACGAACAGCGTGATCATGATCGACGAGAATGCAGGCGAGAACGCCGTCCACAGCACGACGAGCGAGAAGATCAGCCAAACATGGTTCGCCTCCCACACCGGGCCGATCGAATGGTCGATCAGCGCGCGCGGTCGCTCGCCCCGCTCGGCGCCGCCCGCGACGAGATCCCAGAATCCCGCGCCGAAGTCGGCACCACCGAAGAGCGCATACGCCGAGACGGCGACGAAGAGCACGACCGCCGTCGCGTCAGTCATGAGCCCCCACCGGGACCTGTTCGTCGCCGCCTTCCGACAACTCCAAGGGATCGCGAGGCCCGTAGGGCACGGCTGTGCGATCGGTACCGGCCGTTCGGAATCGCCGGCTCAGGTTGCGCAGCACGAGGATCGTGGTGACGCCGAGGACCGCGTAGATGCCGAGCACGATGACGAACGTCAACCAGACGCCCTGGTTCGTCGTCGCCGCGTTGTCGACGCGCAGGTAGTTGTAGACGATCCAGGGCTGACGTCCGACCTCGGCGACGACCCAACCGGCCTCGAGCGCGAGCACCGAGGCGATCCCGGCTGTCGCGGCCGCGCGCAGGAACCACTTCGACTTGGGCATGTCGCGACGGAACAGCCATGAGAGCGCGTACCAGGCCGAGAGGAGGAACAACAGCGTGCCGATCCCGACCATGACGTCCCACGCGAGGTGCACCACGTTCACCTGGCTCACCGTCGGCTCGTTGCCGGGCGCCGTGATGTTCAGTCCCTGCACGACGGTGCCCTTGCCGGACTGAGGGTCGGCGAGCCATGACGCGAGATCGGGGATCTTGATGCCCCCCGTTACAGTCCCGTTCGAGTTCAGATGGCCCAAGAGCGTCTCCGGAACATCGTTCGACGTCTTGGGAAGCATCTCGATCGACGCGAACTTGATCGGTTCGTTGTTGAAGACCCAGCGCGTGACCGTGTCGCCGACCGCCATCTGTATCGGGGTCGCGATCGCGGCGACGGTGAACGGGATGATGAGGCCGAGGCGGTGGATGCGGTCGCGGCGGCCACGCAACATGCCGACGGCGTAGACGGAGGCGATGAGAAAGCCGCCGACGAGGTAGGCCGCGACCAGCATGTGCGTCGCCTCATAGGGCATGGCCTTGTTGAAGATCACCTTCATGGGGTCGACGTCGACGACCTTGCCCGACGAGTTCAGGGTGAAGCCCGAGGGCTCGTTCATCCAGGAGTTCGCCGCGACGACAGAGATCGTGCCGCCGATCCCCGCGATCACGATCGGCAGTCCCGTCCAGAAATGCGGCCACGGCTTCAGTCGCTTCCATCCGTGGATGTAGATCGCGATGAAGATCGCTTCCGCGAAGAAGAACAGGCCTTCGACCGCGAAGGGAATGCCGAACGCGGCGCCGAATCGTCCCATGAACGTCGGCCAGAGAAGGCCGAACTCGAAGGTGAGAACGGTACCGGTGACCGCCCCCACCGCGAACGTGACGGCCATGTACTTCGACCACCGTTGCGCGAGCTCCAGCGCGTCGGCATCGGCGTGCTTGATCGCGCGGTAGTTCGCGACGAGCGCCATGAACGCCCACGACACACCGAGTGGCACCAAGATGATGTGGAAACCGAGCGTGAACGCCATCTGGGACCGGGCCCACGGAACGGGGTTCACGGCGAGAGCGAACGGCACCACGGTCGCAGCGGTCATTCACGCCCACCTTCCGGCTGTCCGGCCCCCCGAGAATCACACTCGCGGGGTGAATGACTCTTACCCGTGCTCGACGTGCTCGACGCGTGGACCGCGCGGCCGATCCGGTACCGATCGGCTCCCGGCGCCGAGAGTACAGCGACACGGCTTCGCTCGACCGGGTCCGCGCCTGCGGACCCGGCAACGGGTGCACTCCAGGTCACCGTCCAGCATCGCGGAACCGAGAGTTTCAGCGTGCTCGGCGCGGAGCGCCACAACGGTGAACACACCCGCTACCTCGTGTCGCGCGACACGGAAGATCCATTCTGGGTCGACGACGCGGAGGTGACCTCCTTCGCGGCGGCGAACGGCAAGGCCTGAGCGCTATGACGTCTGCGGAAAGACCGCGACCCCGATGATCGGGTGGGCGGGCGGAGCTGCACCCAGACTGCCGAAGAAAGGCTTGTCCGAGAAGGCGAAGATGCCGCCGTCGGCCGCGACCATCAGGTAGCCGTTGCCGAAGGAGACCATTCCGTCTATCGGTTCGTTGAGTGGTGTCGCGCCCATTGATCCGCGGAAGGGTGCGTTGAACGCGAAGACGCCACCGTCCGACGCGACGAGCCAGTAGCCGGTCCCGTCGGGTGTCGGTGCGATCCCGACGATGGGGCGGTTCAGATGCATCGCGCCGGTCGATCCGTGGAATCGTGCGTCGCCGAAGGTGAAGATGCCACCGTCGGAACCCACCATGTAGTACCCGCGCCCGTCGTTCGTCGCGGTCGACGCGATGATCGCGCCGTTGAGCGCAGTGCCAGTCATGTCGCCGTACCAATGAGCGTCGCCGAACGCGAAGGCCCGGCCCCGATCAGTGAAGAGCCAATAGCCAGAGCCGGAGGCCGTTGCCGATATCGCGGTGACGGCCTCGTCCGCGTCGAGCTCGGGCGGGTCGCCGTAGGTGCGAGCTGTGCCGTATGCGTGGACATGCCCCGAGCTGTCGACCACCCAATACCCGCGGCCGTCGCGGCGCGACGCGATTGACACCGCGGCAGCCTTCGGCGCACCGAAGTTGCCGACTCCGCCGAACGCGTACACGGAACCGTCCGCACCGAGCATCCAGTAACCGGGTCCGGTCGTCGTGCTGTTCGGATTTCCGCGTCCGGCCGGATCGTGCAGCCATCCGTACGGGACCTCGCTCCCGAAGCTCGCCACCTTCCAATGGGTCACGCCGAGAGTCCGCCAGCCGTTCGTGGTGTCGTTCTGGCTCAACAGCGTGATGGAACCGTTCCCGGCCGCGTCGACGTTGGACGCCGCGACGACGGCGACATGTCCGAGTCCGGGACTGTCGAACGAGATCACGTCGCCGGGGAGCGGTGCGTGGCCGGCCGACCCGTTCGCGATCTTGACGAGATGGCCGCCGTCGGCAGCCGTGTAGTTCCGCACGACGTTGTCGCCGTTCGCGCCGTAGGGAGCGACTCCATAGACCTGGGCCATGAACCGCATCGCGAGCTCGACGCATTCGAACTCGAGCTCGCCCCACCCCGGTCGCCGCCACAACACGTCCGGCGCACCGTCCTCGGCGGGCCGCGGTCCGCACACCGGGATGCCGAGATAGCTCGCGCCCAGCGGGTGCGCGCCCGCGCCGTGCCATCCCATCGCGGCCGCGCGCGCGTTCCACCAAGTCGCGTCGCACTGACCTGTCCACCACGACGGAGCAGCTGCCTGCGCGCCCGCGGGCGCCGGCGACTGCGCGAGAAGCGATGCCGTAATCGCGACCGCGAGGAAGACCGCACGGCCTCGCCGCTGGGAACTTCGGGTCCTCGTCGGCACCGACATCCATCGGCGGGCGCGACGTCACACCTGACGGGTTGCCGGCGGGAGCGTCGAGTTGGGCGATTTGCCCGGTCCCGGAGCGACGGATTCTCGGCGGCCCGGCGGCAATTAGACGGCGTCGTAGCCGGTAGCCGGGGTTCCCGGCGGATGTACCGGCGCGTCGTGCGACAGCCACAGCAGTACCTCGCCCGCGAGGCCGTCGGGGTCGCGGAAGAAGACGCTGTGCGCGCGTCCGAAGTCGGTGACGAAGCCGTCGGCCGCACCACGAGCAATGAGCCGCCGCCGGATCTCGACGAATGCGTCGCGGTTCGCCGCCTGGAGTCCGATGTGGTCGATGGGTCCGTTCCCGAACATCGAACCGCGGACGAGACCGGGTTGTGCGCCGCCTTGCACCTCGAAGACGTTCAGCTCGGTGCGGGGTCCGATGTCGACGATCGTCAGGGTCCCGGGGCCGATGTCCTCGCGATGTGACACGGTCGCGTCGAAGACCTCTTCATAGAACTTCACGAATCGCTCGGTGTCGTCCGTGATGATGGCAACGTGGTTCACGCCGTCGAGCAACATCGGCGCCTCCTTCCGCGGGTCTCGCGGTGGAGCGAATGCTATTTCTCGCGCGGTCGGGTGAGCCATCGGCCGTACGGTGGCGGATCGGCGCGGATCGCCGCGTTCAGGCCGCGAGGATCTCCCACGCGATCTCGTGCCAGTGAATGTTGCTGGGGCTCGTCGCGTTCATCGTCACCGGGCCCGGAACTACGGTCGGCGCGGTCTGCGCCTGCAGCCAGTACGTGTCGCGGTCGGTCGGGTTCAACACGATCGACGTCAAGGACTGATCGGTCGGAACCGTCGGGGTCGCCGAGGTGTCCCAGTTGTCGAAGACTGCGAGGACGAGTGAATTGGCCGCTGTCGTGGTGACGGTCGCCGTCGGCGCGCTCGTGGTTGCGATGTTCCACGCGGCTTGGCTGGCCGCCGCGCTCTGGTCGGTCCTCGCGTTGTCGACGACGAGCACCTGGAAGTCGCCGACCGGCGGCGTCACGTTCTTCGTCGCGACGTTGTAGTTCGCCGTCACCGCGATGTTGGACTGCGCCGCGGTGTTCGCCGCCCAGAACACTTGCACGAAGCCGCCGATCTTGGTGCCGTCGGTGTGGCCCTCGACGTTTGTCTGATGCCACGTGAGCGGTGTGCCCGTGTTCACGACGGTTGACACGATCGTGCCTGACCCGGGCGCGGAGTCCATCGAGAACACTGCGTACAACACGGTGCCCGGCGGCGGGCTGAACGCGGGGGACACGACGCTGGTGACGGCGTTCTGCACGGCGACCGGCGCGGGCGTCGACGCGTCGATCGACGGCGCGGATCCCGACGGCACCGTCGTCGTGGTCGACGACGGTGCCGTCGCGGTCGTTGTGGTCGTCGCCGAGGCGGTCGTCGTCGTCGTGGTGCTCGGCGGTGGTCCCGCGGCCGGTGTCACTTCGATCGCTTCGAGGTTCCACCGGTCGGTGGTCGGGGCGAGGTCGCTGATGGTCACGCTCGTATTGGCAACCGTGTTTGCATTGAGGTGTTGCGCCCAGTAGGTGTCACCCGCGGAGTCGGTGTTCTGCGCGTCGAGCGTCTGGTTCGGTCCGAGAGTGCGAAGCGTCGCGTGGTCCCAGTCCATTCCGACGCCACCGACCCACGAGCCGGTTGCCTGCGGGACCAGTGCGATCGTCGGCGGTCCGGTCGTCGCGCCCGCGCCTTTCACCGCGCCGATGCCGGACGCGCCCGCGAGCGTGATGACCGTCAGTTGAGTCGACTTCCCGGATTGCGCGGGGGTTGCCGTGACCGAGAACGAGGCGCCGGCGGTGGTGGTCCACCAGATCTCCGCGTCGCCGCGCTGCGCGTTGGTACGACCGGCGAGCTTCCATACGAGGCCGCCGCCCGCAACGGTCACGGTCTGACCGGGTGAGACGTCGTCGGCCGACACCAGGGCGACCGCCACGTCGGGCGTCGAGTTCGAAACGGCGGCGGTGACCGTCCCGGCGCCGAAGGCCTTGGCGATCTGATCCTCCGAGACGGATCCCGAGCCCGGGATCGTGGTCGACGTCGCTCCCGTCGTCGTTGCGGGAACGGTCGTGGTCGTGGTCGGGTTCGGCGCGCAACTCAGGTCGAGCGCGGTCGCGGTCTGGTTGGCGACGGAAAGGCTTGGTCCGGCGCATGTGACGTGGGCGGTATCACCGGCGTTCAGTGCGAGCGTCGAGCTCTGCGCGTATGCGATGACGACACCGCCCACAACGATGCCGGCGACCAGCCCGGCCGCGATGCCGACGAAACCCGCGCGACGATTTCCCAGCACGTAGAACCCCGCTTTCCGTGGACGGATCTCCCGCGAATCTCCCGCCGGTAGCGGAACCTACGTGATCCGAGCCGCAAAAAATCGGACGGGCGCGACTGCACCCAATGACCACACCTGGCCGCGAGTGGGCGATATGCGCTGTTCGAGTAGCGTCTCGTCGGAGTCGCAAGGGCGCCGACCGGGAGGTACGCGTGGCGCAGGAAATGGGCGAGCGTTTCGCTCGAGCAATCGCGTCCAAGAGCGAGACGCAACTGCTCTACCTGCTCGACTCCGACGTCGATTTTCGCGCGATGACACCCACGAGGTTCTGGGAGGCAACTCGCGCCGAGGAGGTCGTGAAGGACGTCATCTTCGGCCGTTGGTTCGCACCGACAGACGAGATCGAGGCCGTCGAGCACGTCGAATGCGAAGCGTTCGCCGACCGGTTCCGCGTCGGGTACCGCTTCCGCGTCCGCAATGCCGACGGGTCGTTCGCAGTCGAGCAGCAGGCGTACTACGGGGTGGATGGCGAGCGCATCACCTGGCTGCGGATCATGTGTGCGGGGTACCGGCCGCTCACCTGATAGGCGGCCGGGGGCTGTCGAGCGGCGCGGCTCGTCGTCCGACCGATGCGTTCGCGACGGTGTGCAGAACATGCCGTGGCCCGACTGGGGCTTGTTGCCTCGGCCGCTTCGGCATCCGGTGGATGTTCAACCGCTATGAGCCGGAGTCGTGATCCGATCCCGCCGACGTCGCGCATCACAAGTGGCTGAAGCCTCCCGATTCCTCCGCGGTCATCGGCACCGAACGCGGGTGCTTCGCGAAGTGCGCGATCGCGTCGCGCATGTCGTCGAGGAGGATCGATGCCAGGTCGCGCGTTACGCCCTGGCGCACGAGGATGCGCTGCACCGGGATGTCGGAGGCGTCGCCGGTGAGCGTGTAGGCAGGCACCTGCCATCCGCCGGTGCGCAGCCGGTCCGCGATATCGAACAGCGTGTAGCCGGGATCTTCACTTTCGGCGATCCGCCACGTCACGGTGGGAATGCCCGTCGTCGGTTCGCTGTCGCACAACAGCTCGAACGGACCGAGCGTGGGGATGACTTCGGCGAGCATCCGACCCGTGTCGTAACAGGTGGTGTGCACGCGCCGGTAGCCGTCTCTTCCGAGCCGGAGGAAGTTGTAGTACTGCGCGACGATCTGTCCGGCCGGGCGCGAGAAGTTGACCTGGAACACCGGCATGTCGCCGCCGAGATAGTTCACGTGGAAGATCAGGTCGTCCGGCAGGTCGGCCGCGTCGCGCCAGAGAATCCAGCCGACACCGAGCGGCGCGAGGCCGAACTTGTGGCCCGACGTACTTATCGACCTCACTCGCGGAAGCCGGAAGTCCCACACCACATCCGGCGCGCAGAACGGCGCGGTGAAGCCACCGCTGGCCGCGTCGACGTGAATCGGAACGTCGAGTCCGGTCCGCTCCTGCAAGTCGTCGAGCGCATCGGAGAGCTGCTGAACCGGCTCGTAGGCTCCGGTGTAGGTCAGCCCGAGCGTCGGGACGACGAAGATCGTGTTCTCGTCGACGCGCTCGAGCATGTCCTCTACCGTCATCATGTACGCGCCGTGTCTCATCGGAACCTCGCGGATCTCGATGTCCCAGTACTTCGCGAACTTGTGCCACACGACCTGCACCGCGCCGCACACCATGTTCGGCTTGTCGGTGGGCTTGCCGGCCGCGGCGCGCTGGGCGCGCCACCGCCACTTGGCGGCCATGCCACCGAGCATGCACGCCTCCGACGATCCGATCGCCGATGCGCCGATCGTGTTCGCGGCATCGGGCGCGTTCCAGAGATCGGCCAGCATGTGGACGCACCGCCGCTCGACCTCGGCGGTCTGCGGGTACTCGTCCTTGTCGATCAGGTTCTTGTCGATCGCCAGGTTCATCAATGAGTGGACGTACGGTTCCTCCCACGTCTGGCAGAACGTCGCCAAGTTCTGGCGCGCGTTGCCGTCGAGCAGCAGTTCGTCCGACACCACCTGATACACCGCGTCGGGATCCGTCTCCGCGGGCGGGAACCGATATTTCGGCAGGGCTTTCGCGATGTCGCTGCGTGCGAAGAGCGGCTCGCTCAACCTCTCGCGCACGGAGTCACGATCGTGCAACGGCATGGCTGCTCCCGGGTCAGGCGGTCAGTTGTTCCTTGGCAAGCTTCGCGACTTCGGTATCCGAGATCACCACGGTCCCGGCCGCGACGTCATGTAGCGCCCGCCGGCGACGACCGAAGAAGCAGCCGATGAAGCCGAGACCAAGAATGAAGCTGAACGGCATGACCACCGCACGGATCAGCGAGTCGCGAGCATGCGGAGCAGTGTTGGTTCCGCGCGTCACCCGGTTCCCGATCACCGCCATGCCGAGCGTTCTCTGTATGAGAAAGATCGTCAGGAAGAAATAGAGCAACCACCAGGCTGCACCGGCCGCGACCCACCACGGCCCGCTTCCGGCCGTCGGGTCTACGTTCGATCGCGAGAACAGCGACGCGAGGTAACCGCCGACGGCGACGACCGCGGTGAACGACGCCGAGACGACGACGGAATCGACGATCCAACCGGCGAACCGGCTGATCGGCCCCGCGAATCGGGCGCGCGCGGGATCCGTGTCGCGACGCAGCAGACGGTCGATCAGACCCAGCAGCAGCCCATCGACGCGGGCAAGCGTGAGCCGCGCGGCATCTACCGACTTGGTGAAGAGCTGCGACGCGCTGTCGGTGACGACGTCGGCCACACGGACGCGGCTGACGACGTCGGGAATGTCGACGCGTTCGATCAAGGCCGCGACGTCGACGCGCTCGACGACGCCCTCCACGTCGATACGTTGCACCAGCGCATCCAGATCGACGCGCTCGAGCAGCGCGTTCAGATCGATCCGAGCGACGAGCGCGTTCACGTCGACGCCCTGAAGTAGCGCGTTGAGGTCGATGCGCTCGACCAGGCGATCGACGTCGACGCGCTCGAGCGTCGCGTCGAGATCAACCCTGTCGACGAGCTCATTGACGTCGACCCGGGCGAGCACCGCATCAGGGTCGACGGCTTCAACGACCGGATTGACGAGCCAGCCGAGCAATCGCGGCGGATGCCACCGGTCCGAGTTCACGACCCCATCATGCTCCCTCTCACCTCTCTCGATCACAGGCGCACTCCCATGGCCGGTGCCCGTACCGGAGGATCATCCTCGACTGTCGGTATGGCCGGTTCTATCGTGGCACGATGAGGGCGCCCGGATGAACGCGACGGTGGCGAGCATCGACGCGCACACTGCTCGACCCGCGGTCCAGATCGTTGGCATCCGCAAGCGGTTCGGCACAGTCGTGGCATGTGACGGCGTCGATCTCGAGATCTCCGAAGGCGAATTCTTCACAATGCTCGGACCGTCGGGATCAGGCAAGACCACACTGCTGCGGATGATCGCCGGATTCGAAAAGCCCGACGAGGGCATGGTGAAGCTCGGTGGCGTCGAAGTGACGCGCGATCCTCCGTACCTTCGCAACGTCAACACGGTCTTCCAGGACTACGCGCTGTTCCCTCACATGACGGTGTCGCAGAATGTCGAATACGGCATGCGCGTGCACAGAGTGCCGCGCGCCGAGCGCCGGCGGAAGGCCGGCGCCGCGCTCGACATGGTCCGCCTGTCCGGGCTCGGCGAACGAAAGCCGGTCCAGTTGTCGGGAGGGCAACGGCAGCGCGTCGCGCTGGCCCGCGCGATCGTCAATGAACCCGAGGTCCTCCTGCTGGACGAGCCGCTGGGAGCGCTCGATCTCAAGCTGCGCCAGGAGATGCAGTCCGAGCTCAAGCGGATCCAGCGCGAGGTCGGCATCACCTTCGTGTACGTCACACACGATCAGGAAGAGGCACTCACCATGAGCGATCGGATCGCGGTGCTGGATCGCGGCCGCATCGAGCAGCTCGGGTCACCGGTCGACGTCTACGAGCGACCGGCGACGGAGTTCGTCGCCGGCTTCATCGGTGTGTCCAATCTCTTGGAGCGCGCCGGCCGGCGCATAACCGTACGCCCCGAGAAGGTGCGGATATTCGAAGTCGGCGAGATATTCGGATCCGAGTGGCACGTCGAAGACGGAGTGGTTTCCGAGGTCGTGTACCTAGGCGTGGTGACCCGGTACGTGATCCGGCTGGATGTCGGAGGCGACATCGTCGCGGTGCGTCAGAACACCGAAACCGCGGCGACCGATGCCCTGGAAGGGCAGAACCTCCGGGTCAGGGTGGGATGGAGAAATGATCAGACGTACGAGATCGCGGCCGATCCGCAGTCTTCTAAGGAGCGATGATGCAACAGACCTCGAGATTTCGTGGGTGGCGCGCGCCGGCTGCGCTCTTTGGCGCACTTGCCCTCACGCTCAGCGCGTGCGGCAGCAGTTCGAAGAGCAGCGGGTCGAGCGGGTCGGGCACCGCGGGACTCGTTCCACCCACGCATAGCCTCGCGGTACCGACGAGCATCGGCACGGGTGAGGGCAAGCTCAACATCATTGCATGGGAGGGCTACGCCGAACCGCAGTGGGTCAAGCCGTTCGAGCAACAGACGGGCTGCACTGTCAACGCGAAGTATGCCGGTTCGTCGAGCGAGATGGTTTCGCTGATGGCG
>DATJAA010000277.1:0-9847 GCA_035516815.1 Acidimicrobiia bacterium
GCCGGTCGTCGACGAGGTCTCGCCCCGGCCGTCGACGGCGATGTCGTAGTGGTCGAGCGTCGCGGTTCCCGTGATCGTGTAGCCGCGAATGGCGGCCGCGATCGGGACGATCGACGGGCCGCCCGTGGAGATGCGTGTCTCGAGGCCGGTGATCCCGCGGGTCGCGGGGTCGAGCGTGATCGCGGGCGCGGGGAGTTGCGCACTGTTCCAGGCCTCGCCGATCGTCGGCACCGCGGGGACGGGCGGTTCGGGCGGCCGTTGCGCGGCATCGCCACCGGCCAGCGGCACGCATTCGAAGCGGTCGTCGACGATCCGGCCGGACGGGTCGCGGCCGACGAGGTGGTAGAGGAATCCGAGCTGCGGGGTGCCCGTGCCGTTCGGGATCGCGCACAGTCCGTCGAGGCTGCCGATCTGTGCCGGTTCGGTGTCGACCGACCAGGAGATCAAATAGCGCACGAGCGGTTCGGACGCATCGCCACCTGGTTGCCCCGGCGTCACCGACCCCGGCGCCGTGACCGTGAGCCCCACGGAAATGTTGCCCGCATTCCCGCCGTCTAGAGACCCGTTGCCGAACGTCGTCCCGAACGCTGGAGACGCGACCAGAACGAGTAGCAATGCGCTGGCGAAGACGATCGTCTTCATTCCGAGGCGTCGCCTGCACTCTGAACATCTGCAGCGGCTAGATACCAACGACCGTTCGCGAGCACACACACGTCGAGATACGTGGTTGCTCCCGCGTAGCGTCTCTCACTGACGACGTGGCCGGACCGATCGATGATTTGATGCACGGAGATGTTCTCGACCACACGCGCCGAGAAGGCGTCGGGAGTTGCGCTGAGGATGGTGTAGCTCGTTGGTCCGGTCAGCCTCTCGATCTCTCGTTTGTCGTTTTCTTTCAGGATGCGAATGTCGTGTACATAGGCGTCGAGCAGTCGCGTGCCACGCGCGACGGTGTGTAGCGCCAGGGCGGGGTCCGGCCGATGGGCGCCGATCCAGTTGCCGTAGGCCTCGAGTGACCGCAGGATCGCTGCGTAGTCGGTGCCGGTGTTCACCAGCCTCGGCGGCGGGACCGAATCGTCGAAGCTGAACTCGGGCGTGGTCGCCGGGACCGAGATCGCGGCGCGGCCGGGGGACTTCGGCCGCCCGGTCGTGACCGAGGGCGCGGGCGCCGTCGGTGCCGAACCGGCTGCGGAACCGCTTCCCGTACCGTTGCACGCGCCGAGCGGGGCGATCGCCGCGACGAACAGAACGAGCTTCCGCTTCCCCACGGCGCCGCACGATAGGCAGCCGATTCCGAAACGCGAGAAAGGAAAACTTCGCGTGTTAGTGGTTAATGTGCCGTTATGTCCGGGTTTCGGAGCCTGAAGATTTCTTGCGCAAAGGCCATGGCCAGGGGAGACTTGCCCAGGGCGGCGGACGTGGTGGGAGTTTTCTACCCCGCTCGGGTGGGGCAGATGTTGCACACGGGGCAGGTGCGCGCGATCTAGTCGCGCAGACGGGGGGTTGCCTAGGGAAGAGCGACGACCTGGGAGACAGACGGCAAGGCCTCGGGCCGGGCTTCTACTTCACACACCCGAATTCGTAATCCTCAGCGGAGCGGATGCCCCGTCGCCGGTAGCGGCTGCGGCGGAGGATTCACGCGAGGGGGAATTCCCGTGAAGAAGATTGCATTCCGTGTGGCTGCTGTTACCGGCGGACTCGTGGCATTAATGCTTGCCGGAGGCGCGTCGTCGGTGCGTTGGGGCTGATCCAGCGATTCCGACCCGCGGTCTTGCCGCCTCTCTCCCTCTCGGGTTCACCCCTGAGGGTGCCGAAGAAAGTACCGAATGAAACAAACCGTCGCACCGTTCCCGAGGCAGCTTGCGCTGTACTGCGCGGTCACGTTCGCGGGCGTCGTGGCCGCGGCAGCCGCGCTGATCGTGGCGCAGGGGCCCCCCGCGGCGATCTCGTTGCTGCTGCTCGGCGGCCTCGCGGTGTTCGGCATTCACCACGGCGTGGTCGTACCCGGGAAGCGCCTTTCGTTCTCACCCAACGTCATGGTGCTGATGGCCGCCGTCGTGGTGTTCGACCACGACCGCACGGCTGCGGGCGCGGTGCTCGTCGGCCTCGCCAGTGGGCTGTTCCTCCCCGCCCTCGGCCGGCGCACCTGGGGTTGGATGCTGCTGAACGGCGCCACGTGGGGGTGCGGCGCTGCCGCCGCCGCCCTCACCTACGCCGCGTTGCGGCCGGCCACCTCCTCGGCCCTGCCCCTCGCCCTGATCGCCCTGCTCGTCCCCGCGACGGCCTTCATCGTCGGCAACGAGACGCTGGTGCTGCTCTCGTACGTCGTCGAGGGTGGGCGGCGGTTCCGCGAGATCGTGGTCGAGCTGACACCGCACCTCGCGAGCCAGTTGCCGTTCGCGTTGTTGGGCTTCCTGCTCGGCCGGCTCTACCTCTCGCTCGGACCGACGGTGATGGTGCTCATCATCGTGCCCATCCTCATCGCGCGCGAGATGTTCGCCGCGTATCTGCGCGTGAAGGACTCACACGACGAGACGGTCGGCATGCTCATCCACGCGCTGGAGGCCAAGGATCGCTACACGTCCGGGCACTCGGAGCGCGTCGCCGATTACGCCCGATACATCGGCGAAGAGTTGAACTTCATGCCGGCGCGGCTCGAGCGGTTGCGCTTCGCCGCACTCATGCACGACATCGGCAAGCTCGTCGTCCCGAACGAGCTCTTGAACAAGCCCGGGCGACTCACGCCCGACGAGTTCGCCCGAGTGCGTGTGCACGAGAAGGTCAGCGTGCAGATGTTGAGCCACATCGACTTCCTGCGACCGATCGCAGCCGCGTCGCACAGCGACAACACGAGATTCGATCCGGATGATCTCGATCATCCCATCGAGCCGTACATCGTGATGATCGCGGACGCTTACGATGCCATGACGTCCACGCGCGCCTACCGCAAGGCGCTCCCGCAGGATGTTGCGTTCAAGGAACTGCGCGACAAGGCCGGGATCCAGTTCCACCCTGCGTGTGTGGAGGCGCTGATCAACGCCGTCGAGAAACGCGGCGAGAAGCACGGCGACGGCTTCGAGAGCGACACGGAATTCGACGACGCGCCCGTGGTCGGTCTCGGCAGCGCCGGGCTCGGCGATCTGCTGCATCACGACGGCTCCGCCGAGCGGGCCCGGGGGACGGGGACGGCTCCAGCTCCGGCTCCGGAAGCGTCGACCTCGAGCACTTCGTCCTGAGGGCTCGGGAACCACCGTTCCCGGCGACCGGTTGACTACAGTCTCGTAGATCAGAAGGGGCGGTGAACAGCCCTTTCCCGCGCGCTGAAGGCTGCCGAGTAAGAACGTGATGCGGCTGGAACCTCGAGACACGGGCAGCGCGTGGTGAGTCGCCGTCGGCGACTTGGCCTCGTCTGTCTCCTCGGTCTCGCGGCCGGTGCGATCGTCCACTTCGCGGGAGGATCGGGAGATACGGCCGCGCTCGCGTGCCTCGCGGCGGGCCTCGTGCTCGGCGAGATCCTCTCGCTGCGACTCGAGGACGGCGCCGCCCTACCGCTTTCTTACGCCGTTCTCGTCGTCATCGCGGCGTCGTTCAGCGCACGCCAGTACGCGATCGCCGTTCTTTCTGCGGAGCTCGTCTCGATCCTGCTGCGCATCACCGATCGCAGTCGCCGGTGGCGGCTCACGATCTTTGCCGTCCGGATGGCGGTCGCAGCCGCGACATTCATTGCGTACCAGGCGGTCTGGCACCTCGTCGGTCAGCGCGAAGAGGTCGCGGCTGTGCTCGTCTCGCTGGCCGCCGCCGCGGCCGCACAGGTGCTCGTCGATGTCACGGCGAGCAAGCTGTTCCACCTGGGCGCGTCGTTCACGCCGAGGGGCCGGCTCGCTTGGTTGGCGATCGTCTCGTCGGGCATGTTGATGGCGATCGGCTATCGCGGGGTCAACGGCGACGGCCGGCTGGGCGTCTGGGGCCCGCTGCTGTTCGCGACGCCGTTGCTCGCGGCGTGGTACGCGTTCGAACGTCTCGACACCGCCACGCGCTCGTACCGCCAGACGATCGAGGCCTTGGCGATGGCGCCGGAGCTCGGTGGCATGGTTCCCGCGGGCCATTCGCAACGGGTTGCGGCGCTGGCGTCCGCGATGGGTGAGCAACTGGGCCTGTCGGCCGACGACGTCCACGCGCTGGAGATGGCTGCACTGTTGCACCACGTCGGCCAAGTCACGCTGGACGAGCCGCAGAACGAGCACGGTGCGGATGCGGCCGAGGTGATGGCCGTGACCGGTGCGATGCTCCGCGAGATTCGCCCGCTCGTCGCCGCCGGAGAGATCGTCGCCGGCGAGGTCGAGGAACCGAAGCGTCGTCTCGCGGCTCAGGCTCTACGGCTCGCGAGCGAATACGACGACCTCACCGCGCGCGACAACGTGCCCGGTGATCTTGCGGTCGAGTCGCTGCGATCGGCTCCGGCCTACGTGTACGACGAGCGGGTCGTCGCCGCGTTGGAACGTGTGCTCGGCGCACGCGTCGCCGCGGACTGACCGTTCGCACTCCCCGCGCATCGGGCCCGGGACGCGAATCGGGCGCACTAGCGGCCCGAAGCAAACCGCGTGCTGAACCACTCGTCGGCGGGTTCCTCGGACCGCGTCGGTTCGAGCACGATCGGGCGCTCGTTGTCGGTCGGCGGGTCCGACAGGTCGATCATCCGCGTCCGGCGCCGCTTCGGTCTGCGACTCGTGTTGTACGCGACATCGCAGAGACCGACGGCCAGGATCAGGTCGCCGAAACTGAACACCGAGTCGATCGGTTCCCGCACCACGATGATGTCGGAGAGGAACCGGAGCTTGTCGTCGGGCTGTTGCGGGTGATGCTTCACGGTCGCCTGGGTCCACGACTTGCTCTGCCAGTCCGCCGGGATCTTGACGGGCATTCCCTGGTTCAACGTGATGACGAGCGCGTTGCACGCGATGCCTATGAAGACGATCCCCATCCCGCGGACCACCATGTTGCGTGCGGCGAAGGCGAGAATGAGCACATACGAGGCGACGAGGAGGCCGAACCCGAGATCGTGCCAGTGCGCCCGCGGGATGCTGACGAATTGCAGGACCAGTTGGATCGCGAGGCCGGCGAGCAGGACCCCGACGAAGCGCCAGCGGGTCGCGAACATGCGCGAATAGGAGCCGCGCGTGACGGCCGGGATGACGAGCGCCACACCTACGGCGATCGCGTACACCAGCACGCCACGAATGGTATGCGAATACGATCCACATTTGATGTCTCACGAAGTGCTGTACGACGACGCATCCGGTGTGGCGCGAATCACGATCAACCGCCCCGAGCGCCGCAACGCCATGTCGTTCGGAGTGATGCAAGGCCTACGGGAGGCGTTCGCGCGCGTACGCGCCGACGACGGCGTCCGCGTGGTCGTGTTGACCGGCGCGGGCGACAAGGCGTTCTGCGCGGGAGCCGATCTCGGCGGCGGCGGGATCGCCGACCGCGCGACCGCCGCCCACGAGGGCCGCGGCCTGCTTGCCGATCTGTTCCGCGACATGTGGCACCTCGGTAAGCCCGTCGTCGCGCGCGTGCGCGGTTTTGCGCTCGCCGGAGGGTTCGGGCTCGCGTGCGCCTGCGATCTCGTCGTCGCGTCCGAGGACGCCGTGTTCGGAACCCCGGAGATCAACGTCGGTCTTTGGCCCTACATGATCACGGTCCCGCTCCTCAGGTCGATGCCACCGAAGACCGCGCTCGATCTGATGATGACCGGCCGGCGCGTGTCGGCCGCCGAAGGAGCGCGGATCGGCTTCGTGCAGCGGGTCGTTCCGGTTGCGGAGCTCGACACCGAGGTCGACGCCCTCGCCGCGGAGCTCGCGTCGAAGTCGCCGGTCATCATGCGGTGGGGCCGCGAAGCCTTCTACCGGGTGCTCGAGATGGACGCCGACGCGGCGTTGTCCTACCTGCAAGGAATGCTGACGATCACGTCCCAGACCGAGGACGCCGCCGAAGGCGTCGCCGCGTTCGCCGAGAAACGCGCCCCGCAGTGGAAGGGAAGGTAACGGTGGCGGACGCGCGTCACGATTGGGGTCCGTTGATCGGCGACCTCGCCGCCCGCAAGGCGCGCGCACTGGAGATGGGTGGAGAGCAACTCGTCGAGCGTCAGCGCTCGCTCGGCAAGCTCACGGTGCGCGAGAGGCTCGCGTTGCTCCTCGATCCCGGTACGTGGGTCGAGTACGGGCTGCTCGCAGACCACATGGACGCCGGGCTCGGTGAGCGCTACCTCGCGGCCGACGGCGCGGTCACCGGCGTCGGCGAGATCGAAGGGAGGGCGGTCGCGGTCGCCGCCTACGACTTCACCGTGATGGCCGGCTCGATGGGCGCGGTCGGCGAGGACAAGATCGCGCGGATGCGCGCGCACGCGGTGCGCCAGCGGATCCCGTTCGTTTGGCTGCTCGACTCCGCCGGCGCGCGTATCCAGTCGACGAGCGGCTCGAGCTTCGCGGGCGCCGGGTCCCTCTTCCGCGAGCAGGTCGCCATGAGCGGCGTCGTGCCCATGGTCGCAGCGATGCTCGGGCACTGTGCGGCCGGAACTGCCTACATCCCCGCGCTCGCCGATTTCGTGCCGATGGTGCGAGGGACTTCGTCGATGGCCCTCGGGGGCCGCCACCTCGTGAAGGCCGCCGTCGGCGAGGACGTGACCGAAGAGGAGATGGGCGGGTCGGCGGTGCACACCAAGGTCTCCGGTGTCGCCGACCTCGAAGTGTCAGACGACGAGGAGTGCCTACGCGTCGTGCGCGACTATCTGTCGTTCTTCCCGCAACACAACGGCGACCCGCCGCCCCGTCGATCCACCGACGATCCCGTCGACCGCCGGGCCGAGGAGCTCTACGACCTCGTTCCCACGGCGCCGCGGCGCGCGTACGACGTCCGCAAGGTCGTGCACGCCGTCGTCGACGACGGCAACGTGTTTTGGATCAAGCCCGAGTGGGCGAAGAACCTCGTGACGGGCCTGGCCCGAGTCGACGGGCGGCCGGTCGGCGTCGTCGCGAACCAACCGATGGTGCTCGGCGGCGCGCTCGATGTGAACGCGGCCGATAAGGCGGCCCGCTTCGTCTGGCTCTGCGACGCGTTCAACATCCCGCTCGTGTTCCTCCACGACGTTCCCGGGTTCATCGTCGGCTCCGCGGTCGAGAAGCAGGGGATCATCCGCCACGGCGCCAAGATGCTCTTCGCCGTGAGCGAGGCGACAGTCCCGAAAATCTCGGTCGTCGTGCGCAAGAGCTACGGCGCCGGCTACTTCGTGATGAACGGACTCGCCTACGAAGCCGACTACATCGTCGCCTGGCCGACAGCGGAAATCGCGGTGATGGGTCCGGACGGCGCCGTGAACATCATTCACCGCAAGCAGCTCGACGCGATCACCGACGCCGACGCGCGCACCGCGCGTCGGCTCGAGCTGGCGGAGGAGATCCGCGCCAACATCGACCCGTACATCGCTGCGGGCCACGCGCAGCTCGACGACATCATCGATCCGGCCGATACCCGTGCCGCGATCGCTCGGGGGCTTCGCATCACCGCGGACAAGCGCGTCGACCGGCCGTGGCGCAAGCACGGCGTGCTTCCCGTATAGCAGTGCCCACGCCGCTGATTCGCGAGGCGAGCATGGCCGATATCGACCGCGTCCTGCAGTTCTGGGTGCGCGCCGGGGCGCACCCGAGCGCTACGGACAACCCACACGACCTGGCCCGCGTCGTGGCCGCGCCGCAGTCGACGCTGCTCGTCGCCGTCGCCGTCGACGTCGACGGATCCACCGGGATCGTGGGCTCGCTCATCGCGACCTTCGACGGCTGGCGGGGGAACTTCTACCGGTTGGCCGTCGATCCTGGTCACCGCCGGCGCGGGCTCGCGCGGCGGCTCGTCGGCGAAGGCGAGCGGTGGCTTTCCGGCGCGGGCGCGACGCGACTCAGCGCGCTCGTCGAGGGAGATCGCCCGGTCGCGCAAGCATTCTGGGAGAGCGTCGGCTTCGAGCACTACGAGGGCATGCGCAGATACAGCAAGAACGGCTGAGCGCGCGTACGATCCCGGCATGGCTGAGATCCGCGCCGAGATCACCGCGAACGTCTGGCAGGTGACCGTCGAAGAGGGCCAAATGGTGGGCGAGGGCGACGAGATCTGCATCCTCGAATCCATGAAGATGGAGATCCCGGTCACCACCGAGGTACCGGGCGTGGTGCGCGAGCTGGACGTCGAGCCTGGTCAGACGGTGCAAGAGGGCGACCGCATCGCGCTCATCGACGAGTCCTGAGCGGAGATCGCCGCGTGATCCGCTTCCAGGTGCACGGCCACGTCGGCGTGGCGACGATCGATCGCCAGGAACGGCGCAACGCCCTGAACGGCGACCTCTGCGCGCAACTCCAGGGCCACCTCGAACGTTCCGGCGAGCTGCGGGCGATCGTGATCACCGGCGCCGGCACGGCCTTTTGCTCCGGCGCCGACCTCGTCACGCGGTTCGAAGGTGGCGGACGCGGTGCCACCGACACGTTCCGGCCCGCCTTCGAGACGATGCTCGACGCGATCGTCGCCTATCCGTCACCCGTGATCGCGGCCATCAACGGGCCGGCCATCGGCGCGGGGATGCAGCTCGCGGTCGCGTGCGACCTGCGGGTCGCGGCGCTCGGGGCGCGCCTCGCGATCCCCGGCGGCAAGCTCGGCATTCATCTCAGTGCCCGGAACATCTGGAGACTGGCGCACCTGGTCGGGCAAGGCAACGCGCGCGACTTCCTGCTGGCGGGCCGGACGGTCGACGCCGAGGAGGCGCAGCGGCTCGGACTCGTTCAGCACGTCGAGCACGACGCGCTCGGAGCGTCGCTCGCGCTCGCGGGAGAGATCGCGGCATCGGCGCCGTTGACGATACGCGGGCACAAACGATCGCTGAACCTCATCGCGGAGTCGGAATGGCTCAACAAGGGCGCGCGCACCGAGATCGCCGGCCTCGAAGCGCAGGCGTTCGCGAGCAAGGACCTGCAGGAAGGCCTGGCCGCTTTCGCGGAGAAGCGGATTCCCGACTTCCAAGGGCACTAGCCGGCCACGTCCCCCGGCCCTTGAGTGCAAGGCGCCGACGGGGTAGGAACCGGGCTCATGGCCACGCAGGACGACGTCCGACGTATCGCGCTCGCGCTGCCCGACACCGTCGAGCAGGACCACCATGGACGACCGTCGTTCCGGGTCGTCGGACGGATCTTCGCGACGCTGTGGGACTCAGATCACATGAACGTCATGGTCGACGAGCCCGGGATCATGACCGCCGTCCAATCCCACCCCGAGATCTGCGAGGAGGTCTGGTGGGGCAAGCGGCTGGCGGCGGTCAGAGTCGACCTCGGCACGGCCGATCCCGCGTTCCTCGGCGAGCTGCTCGAGGACGCATGGGAGCGCAAGGCCGCGGCCGGGCCGCCGCGCAGGCGTTCGTCACGCGCCCCTTAGCGCTCCCCATACTGCTCGGTCGCGAAAGCGAGCAGGCCGCGGGCCTCGAGCCGCTCGACCGGAGCCCTGAAGGTCACCTGGACGACGCCGGGGAGGCGTCCGATCTCGATCGCGCCGGAGATCGTCGCCCGGTTCTTGACCTCGGGCACCGACATGCCGAACAGCTCGGCCGCGCGCGCGAGTCCGTTGTCGGTCGCGCTGTTGAGATCGGGGCCGGTTCCGACCACCGACACGGGCAGCGACTCCTCCAGCGCGCTGACGCCGTAGCGCCGGCCCAGTGCGAGCGCCCGCATCCGCTCCTCGTCGGACAGCGGCCGTGCCAGGAACGGCAAGTCCTCGACGAGCGGGAACAGCACGGGACCGTCGATCGCCAGACCCTTGA
>DATJAA010000278.1:0-9231 GCA_035516815.1 Acidimicrobiia bacterium
TCGATCTCGAAGGCGACTCGCCGACCGGCGGACGCGTGCAACTTCGTGCCCGTGTCGCTGCGAAACACGATCTGGCGACCCATGAGCGCATAGTTCACCGGCACGACGACCGGCTGCTCCTTGACGACGACGGCGAGCCGGCCGACGTGGTTCGCAGCCAACAATCGCAGGCATTCGTCGACCGACAGGGCCTCGAGTCGTCCCAACGCGACATCCGGCAACTCGACGTTTGCCACGACCTCGACATCTGCCACGACCCGGCCGGACGTCTCCATGGCCGAATCGTCGTCTTTCCGAGCACATTGCGAACAGGGTCGAAGGTCCCGCCCAACCGCCGCCTTCGGCCCACGCGATCAAGGAGATCCGGCACTCCAACCGCCCCGATCGGCGGGCCGAGGATGGGTCATGCGGTCGGGCCACGCCGGCTATGACGAAAGGCGCCAACCATGCGACGACTTTGGGATTGGCTAGACACGGTACCGACGGTGGTGATCATCGGCACGGTGCTCGTTTGCGTACCGAGCGTCGGCGGCGAGGACGATCGTCGCGATCCGCTTCGGGCGAACTGAGCCGGGCATGAGCGACTACGGCCTCCGAATCATGCAACCGGACGAATGCGCCGACGCGCTGGCAAAGCAGCGCGTCGGTCGCGTCGCCCTTTGCCTGGATCACCCCGTCGTCCTTCCCGTCGTATACGGCATGCTGGACGGCGATGTCGTGTTCCGCACCGCGCCCGGCGAGAAGCTCATCGCCGCGGCTCTGCACAGCACGGTTGCATTCGAGATCGACGAGTACGACGCCGACGCCGGCACCGGCCGCAGCGTCAACGTCGTGGGGACTGCCGAAGAGATCGTCAATCCAACCGAGCTCGCGGGCGCGAGGGCGCTCGGGCTTCCGGCCTGGGCAGGTGAGGTCCGTGATCGCTTCGTGCGCATCCGGACCGGCACGGTCACGGGCCGGGCGATCAAACCCGATGAACGGCGGGACATCTGATGACCGCCAAGATCGTTCTCGCCGTCGACGGCTCCGAGCACTGTGCCCGCGCGACCCATTGGTGCGCGGAGCACGCGACGGCCCTCGGAGCCCGGGTGGTCGTGGTTCACGCCGTCGACATGCCGAACGTGATGGCAAGCAGCTCCGCGATCCCGTTCGTGCCGCCGCCGCTCAGCCCGGCTCAACTCACCGACATACACGACGTCGTGGCACGGGACTGGTGCAAGCCGCTCGTGGACGCCGGGATCGAGCATCAGGTCGTGATCTCGGAGGGGAGGCCCTCCGAAGTCGTCATGGAAGCGGCCGAGGCGGCACAAGCGGACCTGATCGTCTGCGGTCGGCGGGGACGGGGTGGGTTCGCCGAGCTCCTGCTGGGTAGCACCAGCCACGAGCTGACGCACCGAGCTCAGGTGCCCCTGCTGATCGTCCCCTGAAACGTCGCATACATTCCGGCTGTATGGCCGAGGATCCCACCTGGGAAAGCGATGTCGTACTCGCCGACGGCGGCACCGTCCACATACGCCCGATCGCCAAAGAAGACGAGCGCGGACTCCTGAGCCTTTACGAGGCGTTGAGTGACGAATCCGTCTACCTGCGCTTCTTCTCCCCCGTGTCGCGGCCGACGGCCGCCCAGCTCGAGCGCATCACCGACGTCGACCATCGCGATCACGTCGCGCTCGTCGCCGAGTTGGGAGACGAGCTCGTCGCCGTGGCGCGCTACGACCGCGTCGGTCCCGACGAGGCCGAGACGGCATTCACGGTGCGCGACGACGAACAGGGGCGTGGTCTGGCCACCGTGTTGCTGGAGCATCTCGCGGTGATCGCACGCGCGAACGGGATCCGCGTCTTCTCCGCCGACACGCTCACGCACAACACCCGGATGTTGAACGTCTTCCGGGATGCCGGATGGGACGCGCGGCGCGAGTACGCGCAGGGCACGGTCCACGTGCGATTCCCGATCGAGCCCACGCCCGGGCTCCTCGCAGCAGTCGAGGCGCGCGAGCGCCACGCGGAATCGGAATCGATCTCGCGCCTGCTCGCGCCGCGGTCGATCGCCGTCATCGGCGCCAGCCGCAGTTCCGGCACGATCGGCCACGAGATCTTCCGCAACCTCGTCTCGTTCGAGTTCCAGGGGCCGGTCTATCCGGTCAACCCCGCTTCGACCGCGGTCGCGGGAGTTCGCGCGTATGCGTCCGTGCTCGACGTCCCCGACGCAGTCGATCTCGCCGTCGTCGTGGTGCCCGCCGACGCTGTTCCTGCGGTCGTCGCGGAATGCGCGCAGAAGCGGGTCCGTGGTCTGGTCATCATCAGCGCGGGCTTCGCCGAGACCGGCGCCGCCGGCCGCGCCGCGCAGAACGATCTCGTCGCGCTCGCCCGCCGCAACGGAATGCGAATCATCGGCCCGAACTGCCTCGGTGTGGTGAACACGGCCGACGACGTTCGCATGAATGCCACCTTCGCGCCGGCAGCTCCGGTGCACGGAAACGTCGGGTTCTTGTCGCAGTCGGGAGGGCTCGGCATCGAGCTGATGGCTCGAGCCGGCGAGCTGGGTCTCGGGATCTCGCAGTTCGTCGCGGTGGGCAACAAGGCCGACGTCAGCGGAAACGACCTTCTGCAACACTGGGAGCAGCACGACGGAACCGAGGTCATCTTGCTGTACCTCGAGTCGTTCGGAAACCCGCGCAAGTTCGCGCGTCTCGCGCGCCGCATCTCGAAGGTCAAGCCGATCGTCGCGGTCAAGAGCGGCCGTACTCCCGCCGGGAGCCGGGCGGCATCCTCGCACACGGCCGCGCTCGCGGCTCCGGACGTCGCGGTGGATGCACTCTTCCGTCAAGCCGGCGTCATCAGAGTCGACACCCTCGAAGATCTCCTCGCGACCGCGACGGTGCTTGCACATCAACCACTGCCGAATGGCCGGCGTGTCGCGATCGTCTCCAACGCCGGCGGCCCGGGAATTCTCGCGGCCGACGCGTGCGCCGACGTCGGGCTCGAAGTTCCCGAACTCTCGCAGGCAACGCAGCAACAGCTACGAGCCTTCGCCGCGGACGACGCGTCGGTGCGAAACCCGATCGATCTCGTCGCCGCGGCCACGGCCGCGGACTTCGAGCGGGCGCTGCGTATCGTGCTGAACGACCCGGAGATCAGCGCGCTCCTGGTGATCTTCACTCCCCCGCTCGTCACGCGGGCCGACGACGTTGCGCGTGCCGTCGCCGCCGTCGCAGCCGAGGCCGGTGACACGCCCCTCATCGCGTGCTTCCTCGGACAAGCCGGCGTCCCGGAGATCTTGCGCGGCGACGGTACGAGGCGCACGGTCCCATCGTTCGCCTTTCCGGAGGCCGCCGCGCGCGCGCTGGGCCGCGCCGCCGATCTCGCCGATTGGCGGCAACGCCCGGAAGGAACGGTGCCGGAGTTCGCCGACATCGAGATCGAACCGTCCCGCGCCCTGCTCGCGCGCGTACTCTCCGAGAATCCCTCCGGGTGTTGGCTCGACGCCGAATCGGCCCAGAGCCTGCTTTCGCACTTCGGCATCGATGTCGCTGCGCTCCGACTGGCCTCTGACGCAGACGAGGCCCAACACGCCGCGACCGAGCTCGGCTACCCCGTCGCGCTGAAGGCCGCCGCACCGGATCTCGTGCACAAATCCGATTGTGGTGGCGTCGTGCTGAATCTGGCGGACGAGAACGAGGTGCGCGCCGCGTTCGAATCAATGGTCGCGCGCCTCGGCGACGACATGGGCGGCGCCATCGTGCAGCGCATGCTTCCTCCGGGAGTCGAGACGATCGTCGGCTCGACGCAGGATCCGCGATTCGGGCCGCTGGTCCTGTTCGGCATGGGAGGCGTGACGGCCGAGCTGCTCGCCGACCATGCATTGCGCATCGTGCCACTCACGGATGTGGACGCACGCGAACAGGTGCGATCGTTGCGTGGTTCACCTCTCCTCTTCGGCTACCGCGGCTCGCCGCCGGTCGACGTCGCCGCCGCGGAGAATCTGCTCCTGCGCGTCGGCCAGCTGGCCGACGCGCTACCGGAGGTCGTGGAGATGGATCTCAATCCGGTCGTGGTCGGCGTCGCGGGGGCCGTCGCCGCCGACGTGAAGGTCCGCGTCGAACCCGCTGCCCGGCGGCTGCCGCCCGACTTACGCCGCATGCGCACGTGACCGCGGCCGAAGCCGGGACCTTTGTCTCTGGCGAACCCCGGCTGCTCGGAGCATGCTTCCGCTACGGGCGCCCTGCGTAGGGAGGTGTCATGACGAGCCGCGGAACGGAAATTCTCGACGAGGCCGAATGCAAGATTCTGCTGCGCGACCGGTCGCTCGGACGCGTCGGTGTGAAGCTCGCCGACGAGATCGTGGTACTGCCTGTGTACTACGCCTTGCTCGAAGGTGACGTCGTGTTCCGGACCGATCCGGGCACCAAGCTCACCGCGGCGGTCCTCGGCACGAAGGTCGCGTTCGAGGTCGACAGCGCGTCGCCGCCGTGGAGCGTGCTCGTGTCCGGGCACGCACACGAGATCCGCGACGCCGACGAACACGCGGCCGCGGAGTCGCGCCTCGGGCACGACTGGCCGGCGGGCGAACGCGACTCGATCGTGCGGATCAAGGTGGAACGAATCACCGGCCGGAGGCTCGCCGCCCGCGGCTGACGGCGAGAGCCGCCCGTCAGCTGTCGGTCCAGGTCCAGTCGCGCACCTCGGGCATGTCTTCGAAGTGCTCGCGCACGTAAGACTCGTGGCGAGCGAGCATCGCAGTGCAGTGGTCGAGCAGCGCACCGGTTCCGGGCGCGACCGAGCGAGCGCGGTGCACCGCGTCGATGGCGAGGTGGTAGCGACTCATCTGGTTGAGCACCACCATGTCGAACGGCGTCGTCGTGGTGCCCTGTTCCCGGAATCCGTGCACGTGGAATCTCGCCGCCGCGGGACGGCCGTGCAGGATCTGGTGAAGCTCGCGGGCATAACCGTGGAACGCGAAGACGACATCAGTGTCGGCAGTGAACAGATCGACGAAGTCGCGGCTGGTCTGTCCGTGCGGATGCATGTCCGGCGGGAACAGGGCCGTGAGGTCGACGACGTTGACGACGCGGACACTGACGTCGGGGACGTATCGGCGGAGGAGCCAGGCCGCCGCGATCGTCTCGAGCGTCGGAACGTCTCCCGCGCAGGCGAGAACGACGTCCGGGTCGGCACCGTCGTCGAGATCATTACTCGCCCACGCCCAGCGGGACGCGCCGCTCGCGCAGTGGACACGCGCCGCGTCGATGTCGAGCCACTGCAGCTGTGGCTGCTTGTCGATCACGATGCAGTTGACGCTATCGACGGTGCGCAGGCAGTGGTCGGCGATGGAGAGCAGGCAGTTTGCATCCGGCGGCAGATACACGCGAGTAACGATCCCGCGCATCGACAGGATCGCATCGATGAATCCGGGGCCCTGATGGCTGAAGCCGTTGTGATCATTGCGCCAGCACGTCGACGTGAGCAGCACGTTGAGCGACGACACCGGCGACCGCCAGTCGAGCTTGCGCGACTCGGTCAGCCACTTCGTGTGTTGAATGGCCATGGACACGCTGACCATCGCGAACGCCTCGTACGTCGCGAAGAGCCCGTGCCGGCCGGTGAGGAGATAGCCCTCCAACCAACCTTCGCAGTTGTGCTCGCTCAGCACTTCCATGACCCGGCCGTCCGGTGACTCCCGGTCATCGGTCGATTCGATCGGATCGAGCGTGCACCGCCACTCGACGTCGAACACGGCGTCGAGCCGATTCGACCGGGTCTCGTCGGGACAGAAGAGCCGGAAAGTCGAGGGGTTCCGTGTGTAGATGTCTCTCAACATGAGACCGAGCTGGCGCGTCGACTCGTGCAACTCGGTGGCCGGCTTGTCGACCGCGACCGCGTACGAAGCGAAGTCGGGGAGATCGAGCGGTACGCGCAACCTCCCACCGTTCGCCACCGGATTCGCGCCCATCCGCCGGTCACCCACCGGCGCCAGCTCGCGCAGCTCCGATACGAGCGCGCCATCGCCGTCGAAGAGCGACAGCGGCTCGTATCCCCGCATCCACGACTCGAGCGCGCGGAGATGCTCGATGTTCTCGCGGACGTTCGGCAACGGCACCTGATGGGCGCGAAACGTTCCCTCGACCTGGCGACCGTCGACGACTTGCGGACCCGTCCAGCCCTTGGGCGTCCGCAGGACGATCGCCGGCCAACGCGGCCGGCCCGCCACTCCGCGCGAACGCGCGTCGTCCTGTATCTCACGAATGCGCCCGTACGCAGCGTCGAGCGCGCCGGCGAGCGCCTGGTGCACGTGTCGCGGCTCGGAGCCCTCGACGAACAACGGCTCGTAGCCGTGCGCGGAAAGGAGCCCACCGACGTCGTCGTCACGTGTCCGACCGAGCACCGTCGGCCCACTGATCTTGTAGCCGTTCAGGTGCAGGATCGGGAGAACCGCGCCGTCCCGGCGGGGATTGAGGAAGCGCACGCCTTTCCAGGAACCCTCGAGCGGCCCGGTCTCGGCTTCGCCGTCGCCGATGACACACGCGACGATGAGTTCGGGATTGTCGAACGCGGCGCCGAATGCGTGCACGAGTGCATACCCGAGCTCGCCGCCTTCGTGGATCGAACCGGGAGTCGGAACGCTCACGTGGCTCGGGACACCGCCGGGCGTCGAGAACTGCCGGAACAAGCGGAGCATGCCGGCCTCGTCCGTGGTGATGTGCGGGTAGATCTCCGAGTACGTTCCCTCGAGGTACACGTTCGCGACGAGAGCCGGCCCGCCGTGACCCGGTCCGGCGACATAGAGCACATGCGCATCTCGCTCCTTGATGAGGCGATTGAGATGGACGTAGACGAGATTCAGCCCGGGCGAGGTGCCCCAGTGTCCGAGGAGGCGAGGCTTGATGTGCTCGGGCCGCAGCGGTTCGCGCAGCAACGGGTTCGCCTGCAGGTAGATCTGACCGACGGTGAGATAGTTCGCCGCCCGCCAGTACCGATCCATCGCCGCGAGGTTCGTCGCGTCCAACTCGGTAGCGGGCGTTTGCACGGCGATCCTCCTCGTCCCTCTACATCGCGACGCCCAAGTGTCCCACCAGATCGGGCCGGCTCAACCCTCGGGGCGCGCGAACGGTCGGCGGCCCCCGGATGACGGACCGACACCCGGCCGTCATCTGGTGTTTCAACGCCGGCTCGTCATCGCTCAAAGCGGCCGCGTTCCGGTGCACACCGTCCTCCGAAGACCCGCTGGGCGAGTACGAGTACGACCTGCAACAACCGGGCGACCTGAACGTGGCCTTCACGGCCGCGACGACCGAACTGCGCCGCCAAGAGGTGCCGGAGCCCGACGCGATCGGTCACCGGGTCGTGCACGGCGGTCCGGCACACTGGGAGCCCACCGTCGTCGACCCGGTAGTTCTCCGCGATCTCGAAGCGGCGTGCCTGTTCGCGCCCGCGCATCAGCAGGCGTCGCTCGACGTCGTCCACGCCGCGACAACCGCCTTCGGCGATTTGACTCAGGTCGCCTGCTTCGACACCGGCTTCCATCACGAGCTGCCCGATGTTGCTCGCGTGCTGCCGGTGAGCTCGGTCACCGCACCGGAGATGCGCAAGTACGGCTTCCACGGGCTGTCGTGTGAGTCGATCGTCTCCACGCTGGGCCGCGACCTCGGTCCGCGGACCGTCATCGCCCACCTCGGCAGCGGCGCGAGCCTCACGGCGGTTCGCGACGGACGCTCGGTCGACACGACGATGGGATTGACGCCGCTCGGTGGGATCCCGATGAGCACACGCAGCGGTGACCTCGACCCCGGTGTCGTGATGCACCTCGTGCGCACCGAAGGTCTCGATGCCGACGGCCTCCAGCAGCGCATCGGCCACGAGAGCGGCCTGCTCGCGTGGTCGGGCCGTAGTGGCGACATGCGGGTGCTGCTGTCGAGCTCGGCCGACGATCCGCGCGCGGCGTTCGCGGTGGAGGCGTTCGGTTACGCGGTACGCAAGCAGATCGGCGCACTCGGCGCCGCGTTGCAGGGCATCGACGTGCTTGTGTTCGCGGGCGGCATCGGGGAGCACTCCGCGGCCGTTCGAACGCGGATCTGCGACGGGCTCGAGTACCTGGGGATCGAGTTGGACGTGGACGCGAACCAGCGGGGCGCGGGCGTCATCAGCATGCCCGATTCCGGCTGCACGGTGCGGGTTGTCGCGAGCGACGAGAATCGCATCGTCGCGCGGCACACCGCGGCCGTCCTCAACAGCCGCTGAGGCCTGCCTGCTCCGGGGCACGATCCTCTCGCCGCGAGTACGGTCCGGCGCGGTGGCAGAGCGAATCGACGCGGACGTCTGCATCGTCGGGGCGGGGTACGCGGGCCTGACCGCGGCGCGGCGGCTGCAACAAGATGGCAAGTCGGTCGTGGTGCTCGAAGCGCGCGATCGCGTCGGCGGCCGGATCTGGACCGAGCATCTCCCCGACGGGACGCCGGTCGACCGCGGCGGAGCATGGTTCTCGCCCTTCCACGAGCGCGCGTTCGCGCTCGCCGCCGAGGTCGGCGTCGCGACGTACAAGACCTGGGTCGCGGGCGCGCATCTCCTGGTGGACGGACAACGCATCCGCCGCTATACCGGACTCATCCCGAAGATCAGCCCTTTGGCGGTCGCATCGATCGCGATCGCGCAGGCACGGATCGACCGGGCCGCGAAGAAGGTGCCCGTCGACGCGCCGTGGAACGCGCCCGCCGCCGAGGAGCTCGACACACGTTCGGTCGCGTCGTACCTCGAACGCTGCGGCGTGCGGCGCGGCGTCGGGCGTGAGTTGTACGAGATGGCCGTGCGCGGCTTGTTCACCGGGGACCTCGCCGACACGTCGTATCTCCATCTGCTCTTCCTCGCGCACGCGCACGGCGGCATCAACAAGTTGTTCTCGATCGAAGGCGGCGCGCAGGAGAACCTCGTGGTCGGCGGAGCGGGTTCGATCGCGCGCAAGGTCGCCGATGATCTGGGCGACTCAGTGCATCTCGACGCGCCTGTCCGTGCGATCGGCCAGGACGACGACCGCACACGTGTCGACGCCGACGGCCTGACCGTGTCGGCGCGCGCCACGATCGTCACAGTCCCGCCCGCACTCGCGCTCGATATCACGTTCGATCCACCGCTCCCCGCAGACCGCGCCACCCTCTACCGCCGGGCCGTCGCCGGTCCGGAGACGAAGACGTTGATCGTCTACGACGAGCCTTTCTGGCGCGCCGCGGGCTTCAGCGGCCA
>DATJAA010000279.1:0-5083 GCA_035516815.1 Acidimicrobiia bacterium
GTCATCCGCGACATGATCGTCGACGGCAATCGGGTCGCGGTCGAGCTGAGCGAGACGGTCGACGACGACGACGCGCGGCTGCACACGGATGAGACCGTGGTGTTCGACGTGCGCGACGGCTTGATTTCGCGTGTCGCCGTGTACCTGCGGGCTTCGGAACGGCGGGCAGTCGATCCGGCATGACTGAACCGATCTGCGCACTCGACTTGGAGCGCATGCGGCGCGACCGGCTCTCCAAGCTGCAGGACGCGATGGAGGCCGGCGGCATCGACACCCTGTTGCTCTGCGGTCAACAGAACGTCGCGTACGCGTCGGGCGCGCGCACGCCCGCGGCCGATCACGTGCGCGCGTCATGGTGGCGCGCTGTCGTGCTGCTCGAACGCGGTTCCGAGTGGCCGCACGTCTTCACGGATTTTCCCGAAGGGGTGCCCGCCGAGCTTCCCGACGAGTTCCTCCACCGCGCCGTCGAGATCGAGACGCCCGCCGGCGCCGAGGAGCTCGCTCGCCGCGCCGGTGCGAACCGGCTGGCACTCGACGACGCGCCCTTCCCACTGTGGGCTGCACTCGGCTCGCGCGACCTCGCCGACGCGAGCGCCGTACTCGGGCCGGCCAAGATCACCAAGACGCCCGACGAGCTGGAGTGCATCCGGCGCGCGCAATCGATCAACGAGCGGGCGATGCGAACCGTCCGGCCGCTCGCGGTTCCCGGGCGCCCGGCGACCGACCTGTCAGGGGCGTTCCTCCGGGCGGTCGCCGAGATCGGCGCGACCGCGAACACGGTCGATCCCGTCTTCCAGGTGATGCCGCGCTCGGTTGCGGCCGGCCCGTTCAGTGTTTCGGATGAACCCGTTTTCCCGATCCCGACGGCACGGCGCGAACTACAGACGGGCGACGTGATGTGGATCGACACGGGGATCAACCTCCACGGCTACGCATCCGATTTCGGCGCGACGTGGATCGTCGGACGTGAACCCGACGCCGCGGAACGCGACCAGTTCGCGCGCTGGCAGGCAACCGTCGACCGGGCGCTGCAGCACGTGCAGCCGGGCGCGACCGCCAACGACCTCGTCGAAGCAGCGCGCGTCGACGACGACCACCGGCCCTGGCTCTCGTACTTCTACCTGGCGCACGGTATAGGGACCGACAGCGCGGAGATGCCTTTCGTCGGAACCGACCTCGGCGACGCGTTCGACGCGGCGCTGATCCTGCAGCCCGGGATGGTGCTCGTCTTCGAGCCGGTCGTATGGGACGACGGCCACGCGGGGCACCGCTCGGAGGAGATCGTCGCGGTGACCGACGACGGTTACGTATGGCTGTCAGAGCGCGCCGAGCTCGACGGCGGTGACCTTCGATGAGCCGGATCGACGCCTGCCTCGACTTGATGGGCCGTAACGGCATCGACGTCATGCTGCTCGGCCGGGAGGCGAACGCCCGCACGGTCGTGGACGCGTCGCGCTTGTGGCTGGCGGGCACGCGCGTGTTCTCGCCGGCCTGCGTCGTCGTGCGCCGCAGCCGCGCCGTGCACCTGCTCGCGAACACCGACGCGGTCGCCCCGGGGTTGCCGGTCGATCGCCTGTACGGCCTGACCTGGAATCCTGAAACGCTGATCGCGGCGTTGAGGGCGATCGACGGCGTGAGCAACGCGCGGCGCGTGGCCGTCGACGGCATGTCGCCGATGGCACGCGGAATCGTCGCGCAGATCGCGCCGGAGGCCGAGCTCGTCGACGCGGGCGCGTTGTTCGCGGCGCTCTGGGCGATTCCCGACCCGGAGAAGACGACCGGAGTTCCCCGTGCCGCCGTCGTGGCTCGGGCCGGGCTCGAGGCGATGATCAGCCGGCTGCATCCGGGGGCCACGGCGCGCCAGCTGCGAGGTCTGTGCGCCGAGGCATTCGCGTCGCACGGCGTCACTACGCCCGCGTTCGAAGCGGTCGCCGCGGCCTTGGGTCCGGGCGCCTCCACCTGGTTGCCGCCCGAACGCCCCTTGGAAGAGGACGAGCGGGTCGTGCTACGCAGCGGCGCGCTGTGCGAGGGATGGGAGGCGTCGCTCGCCCGTACCTACACCGTGGCGCGCCGTCCGGTTCCGCAGCCCGACCCGTCGGCGTGGAGCGAGATGCTCGCCGCGTGCACGGCCGGCACCGCCGTCGGCGACCTCCGCGCCCGAGGCATCGTCTACGGCGCCGGACGTGGGATCGAGGCGTGGTCCGATGACTTCGCCCTCGTGCCCGGTCTGATGGCGGCCATCGAATGCCGCGACGGCGACACCCTGCGCCAGGACGTCGTGCGGATCACCGAGCGCGAGCCGGTGATCGTGACCGCCGCCTGATCACGCGCGTGTAGGGGTTCGTCGTCGCCGTGCTCAGCGTTGGATCTGGGTACGCCCGCGTTCCACGATCGTCATCCGGCGCGCTTCGATGCTCGCCGGATCGAACCCCGGACCTTCCCACTCGCGGCTGACGCGTGCCTCGATCTCCCAACCTTCGTCGACGGTCGTCGCGCTGACCTCGTCGTAGGTGCGAAGCATGCGGCGCACACCCATCTGGTCGTTCGAGACAATGTCGGCCGCGAGCCGGCGGCAGTACGGGAGCAGATCGTCGTGTAGCACGACCTCGTTCACCAAGCCCCACCGGCACGCCGTCTCGGCATCGAGGTAATTCCCGGTGAAGCTCATCTGCTTCGCGCGCGCCACACCGATGCGCTGCGCAAGCAGCACCGTCAGACCCCAGCCCGGCATCACGCCGACACGTGAGTGTGTGTCGGCGAATCGCGCCCGATCGGAAGCGATCAGGAAATCACAGTTGAGCGCGACTTCGAATCCACCGGTGACGGCAACCCCGTTGACCGCGCCGATGAGCGGCTTCGTGTGCGGCGGAAGAGCGCCGCGGAAGGAGTCACGCGTCTCGGCAACCCCGCCGAATCCTTCTCCCTGGCGCACCTGCCCGGAGCCGAACTCTTTCAGGTCGACGCCCGCGGAGAAGGCCGGGTCGGCGCCGGTCAAGATCATCACGTCGACGTCGTCGTCGGCGTCGCAAGTCGTGATCGCCGCCGGCAACCCGCGCCGTAGGTCGCGGTTCAGTGCGTTGCGTTGATCAGGCCGGTTCATGGTGATGACCGCGACGCGGTCGGCGATGTCGACGAGAACGACGTCGGCCATCACGCGCCCCGGTAGTCGAACGCGACCTTGATCGCGCCGGAGTCGTCCTGAGTGGCGAGCGCGGTGAACGCGTCGCGCCAGCCCTCGAGCGGGAAGGTGTGGGTGAGCATGCCCGTCAGATCGACCCGGCCCGAGGACACGAGGTCGAGGTAGTGCTCGATGCCGTGCTTGCGCACACCTTCGACCTCCTCGAAGCCGAACGCGTTCGAGCCGACCATCGATATTTCCTTGAAGTACAAGGGCGTGTCCTCCCACCAGGTGGGCCCGTGCACTCCCGCCTTCACCAGCGTGCCACGCGCCTTCAGGACGCGCGTGCCGACCTCGAAGGTCTCCTGCTTGCCGACCGTGTCGTACACGACGTCGATGAATCCCGGGAAGGTCATCGGCAGGCCGTCGCTCGGGCGCAGAATTCCGCCCGACCACGCCGCCGCCTCCTCGATGACCTGAACGGCGGGCGAATGGCCGATGACCTTCGCGCCGAGCTTGCGCGCGAGCTCGGCCTGCGCCTCGAAGCGCGCCACGACGAGCACTTCGACGTCGGGGTACAGCGCGCGCAGGATCGCGGTCGCGCACGTTCCGAGCGCGCCCGCGCCGTACACCATCGCCTTGCCACCGGGCGCCGGCGGGTGGCGAGTGATCGAGTGCAGCGACACCGCGAACGGATCGGCGAACACGGCGAGCTCGTCGGGAACGTTGTCGGGCACCTTGAACCACTGCGAATCGTGCGCGGACATCACCTGGGCGTAGCCACCGTTCACGTCGCGGGCAGTTCCGATGTGGATACCGGGGGGGATCGGACCGACGTCGAACGAGTAACACAAGCTGAAGTCGCCGACCTGGCACGCCGGGCACATCGGCGAGACGCCGCGCGGCCCGCACGACAGCCACGGGTTCAGCACCACACGATCGCCGATCTGCAGTCCTTCTGCTTCGGGTCCGACCGCGACGACGTCGGCGACGACCTCGTGGCCGAGAACCTGCGGCAGGGAGAAGAAACCCTTCATCGGGTTGTCGGGCGAGCGCACCTCGCCCCAATCCATGAATACCTGCTTCGAATCGGAACCACAGATCCCGGTGAGACGCGGGCGCGCGACGACCCAGTCGGGCCGGAAGAACCCCGGCTCGTCCATGTCGACGAGCTTCATGGGGGTCTGCGCGAGGTTCCGCAAGAGCTGGTTGTCGGTCTCGGGAACGGGAACGGGCTCCGGCTTCACGCCGTACAGCAAAGCTTTCATGCCGCGGACGGTACACGCCCCGCCGATCGCCGGTCATCCCGGCGCGCTGCCCGATCAGAGATCGCTGCGCGTCCGCCGGCGATCACGCGCCACGCCGTTCAGGAGCGCCAACCCGAAGAGCGCGGCGAGCACGCCGATCACCGTCCAGAGCGCCTCGCCCGTCATGAACGAGCCGTGCAACACTCCCGAGCCCTGCGCGATCCACACGCCACCGATGGCGATGAGCACAACGCCGATGACGAGCCGCAGCGTCATTGCCGTGATCAGATCGTGAAGGCCATGTTGTCGACGATGCGGTCGCCGAGGTCGCGGTCGCCGTCGACGCGGACCACCCCGTGTGCCCGCGCGTACGCGCCGGACCACCGACCTCCCGCGAGGCGCGCGAACGTTCGCCGGTCGGTGGTGATGCGCGCCGTCGCGTTCGGAGGCACGTCGCCGAGCAGGATGGCTCGACCCTCCGGCGGCACGGAGACGGCTGCCTCGATCAACGGTGTTCCTTCGACCTCGAACGCGACGACGCTCCCGGGAGGCGCGCCCGCCTTCTTGCCCACGACGTAGCCGAGCGCCTTCGTGGGTATGCGCGCCAACGAGAGGTCGGCGACCGGTCCCTCGAGGAACCCCGCGCGCCCGAGAGCCTCGCGTATGTCCTGATCGTGGTACCAGCAGTCGAAGACCCGGATCGCCATGAACTGCCGGT
>DATJAA010000280.1:0-7064 GCA_035516815.1 Acidimicrobiia bacterium
GCGCTTCTCAACGCCGTCTGAGCATCTCGATCCGGCGCGCGCGGGCGAGTGGGTGAATGCGTGAGTGAGAGAGTCGGCCGCGCCGGTCAGGCGAACAGGGCCCGGCCGAGGTAGTCGTGCTCTTCGACGCCCGGCAACACGGCGAACATCGCGCTCGTCTCGTGAACGATGTACTCGTTGAGCGCGTCGTCGTTCGCGAGGTGCTGCTGCAGCGGGATGAACTGATGCCGGGGGTCTCGCTGGTAGGCGACGAAGAACAGTCCCGCGTCGAGCTCACCGGTGTCGGCGGTGATGCCGTCGCTGAAGCTGTAGCCGCGGCGCAGGATCCGCAGCCCACCATTCTCGGACGGCGCCGCGACCCGAATGTGCGCGCTCGTGGGAATCACGGGCTTGCCATCGGGTCCCTTGGCACCGAGCGGGGGCGTGTCGTGCTCGTGATGGGCTCCGAGCGGCGCGCCGGAGAGCTTGGCGCGCCCGATCGTGCCCTCCTGATCCGAGATCGCGGAACGATCCCAGTGCTCGATGCGCATGCGGATTCGCCGCGTGACCATGTAGGTACCGCCGGACATCCAACTCGGCCCGTCGGAGGGGTCCACCCACACGTACTTGCGCATCAAGGCGGAATCCGTCACGTCGAGGTTGTTCGTGCCGTCCTTGAACCCTTGCAAGTTGCGCGGAGTTTCTTGTGTGCCCGTGGACGCGGCCCGGCCGAATCCGAGTTGCGTCCATCGGACGGTCGCATAATCGCGCGCGATGCGCGCGAGGTTGCGGAAGGCGTGGAACGCGACGTTCGCATCGTCGGCGCAGCACTGCAGGCCGATGTCACCACCGGAGCGCGACGGGTCGAGGATCTCGCCGCCGCCGAACGAGGGGATGTCGACCAGCGCGTCCGGAAGGCGGTGTGCGAGTCCGAGGCGGTCGCGGCCGTGCGCGTCGACGAACACACTCCGGCCGAGGCCCACAGTGACTGTGAGCTTCGACGGCGGCAGCCCGGTGGCTTCTCCAGTATCGGTTGGAGGGGCGTCGGGATTGGCCGGCTCGACCGGCCCGACGGGATGCCCGGCCGCTAGCAACGGAGCAGCGGTGCTCCACGCGCGCAAGATCGCCTGCAGCGCCTCGCGATCGTCGCTGAGTAGGTCGAGTGCCGCGAAGAACAGGCGATCCTGCGGGGGCGTGAGCACGCCGCTCTGGTGCGCGCCGTAGAACGGCACCACCTGATCGGCGGCCGCTGGAAACGTGCTCGACGTCGCATCCGAGCTACACCCTGCGATTGCGAACGCCGCGCCCGCGGCCGCGAGCACTCCCGCGCCGCCGAGGACCTCGCGTCGTGACGGTCGCGCTTTCACCTCATGCCTTCACGATCAGCGGCGGCACCTTGGCGAGCGAATCGGCTTCGGCTTCGACGCGCGCCGCGAGCGCCCGTGTCTGCGCCGCTGTCAGCTTCGTGTAGAGCTCGAACCCGCCGGAGGTTGTCTTGTACGCGTCGAGGGCGTCGTTGGTCGCCGCGAGTTGTTGGTCGATCGTATCCGCCAGCTGCGGATCCTTCGCCGCGACGAGTGGGCGGACCGACTTGAACGCGGCGATGGATCCGTCGTCGTTGGCGGCGAAGTCCCAGAGATCGGTGTGCGAGTAGCGGTCCTCCTCTCCGGTGATCTTGCTGCTCGCGACCTCGTTCATGAGCTCCACTGCGCCGTTCGCGATCTGGGCCGGTTCGAGTTTGATCGTCGGGATGAGCAACTGGAGCTTCTTCACGTCGGCGAGCAGTTGGTCGGCGACGGGGGCCATGCCGGTCGTGTTGCCCGACTCCCAGAGCTGCTTCTCGATCCGGTGGAAGCCTTGGAACTTGTTCGCCGGCACGTCGTTGACGCGCGCGTCGATCTCCGGATCGAGGTCGCCGAAGCTCTCGGCGATCGGCTCGATGCTCTCGTAGTGGCTACGCGCGCTCGGATAGAGCTTCTTCGCGGTCGCGACGTCGCCCGCTTTCACCGCTTGCACGAAGCTCGTGGTTGCCGTGACGAGCTGCGCGGCCTCGTTCTCTACATACTTCCGGTAGCCCGCGACGGCGGCCGCGGCCGCGGCGGTGACCGGGGCGACCGTCGCCGCGCTGCCACTGACGACAAGATCCCCTTTTGCCGCCGAGGTTCCGTTCGGGCAGGAGGTGACGTAGTTCCCCGGCCGTAACGTCACACTGAACGATCCGGAGAGTCCGGGGGTCAGGTTCTCCACCTCGCCGACGATGCGCCCGTTCTGCTGGAGCTCCATCTCGCTCACCGCGTCGGCGCCGTCGTTCTTCACCTCGAACGTGGCGGCCCCCGGGGTCAACTCGAGGTGCGCCGGATCGCAGCCCGCCTTGGTCAGCGTAAACGGCACCTTGCGAGCTCCGGAGTCGCCCGAGCCCGCCTTGCTCGTCGAGCCACACGCACCGGCTACCAGCGCGAGCGCGGCACCGGCCGCGAGGATCGAAACTCGACGCATCGGTTAGCTCCCTACCGTGACAGTTGCTGGCGGAACGGGTGACTTGCGCCTTGCCGACCGCGGTGGGACGACGACGATCACGAGGAACGGCACCGCGTACACGAGCCAGGCGATGACCTCGGCCCCCGTCGGCTGCGGTTGGACACCGAACATGCCCGTGATGAGCGCGGCGCGCACGCTGCCCGGGTTGACCAACCACTGCAGATCGAGCGCTTGGCCCTGGAGCGAGTTCAGCCATCCCGCCTCGTGCGCGGTGTGCGCAGCGGTGGCGAGCAGCCCGGCCGCGACGAGGACGAGAACGATGCCTGTGAGCCGGAAGAAGCGAGCCATGTTGATCTTCACGCCGCCGCGGTAGATGCCCCAACCGATCACCACGGCAACAGCGATTCCGAGCATGGCGCCGATCATCGAGGCGGTCGCGTTCGTCGACGACTGCAGGATCGCGAGCAGGAAGACCGCGGTCTCGAAACCTTCTCGGAGGACCGCCAGGAACGCCATGAGGACGAGCGCCCACGCCGAGCCGGTCGCGAGCGCGGCGGCCGCATTCGCCTCGAGCTCACCCTTGAGCTCTCGTGCGTGGGCCCGCATCCACAGCACCATCCAGCTGACGAACGCGACCGCGACCAGACCGACGATCGTTTCGAGGCCCTCCTGCTGTCGCTGCGGAAGGTTGCGTTCGGCGATCCGCAGCACGATTCCTCCCGCGACGCACAACGTCACGCCGAGCCCGACACCGGTCCACAGCGCCCACATGTCGCTCCCGCGGCCGTTGCGTTTGAGGAACGCGGCGACGATGCCCACGATCAGCGCGGCCTCGAGGCCTTCTCGCAATCCGATGACGAAGGTGGGCAGCATCAGGGCTCCGGATCGTGGGCGACCAGGACGGGTATCCGAGTCAGGGTCGCCTCACCTAACTTAGGGTACCCTTAGTTACGGTGCAAGCCGGGGAAGCCAGGCGGTCCGGGCTCATACCGACCTGATTCGGGCCGATCGGGACGTGATGATCGCGAAGCGCCGGCGCTCGGTACTTGCCGCGGGAACAGTCGCGGCGGTTGCACTCGTCGCGTACCTGCTGATCGGGACCGCGGCCCCGGGCGGGGCGGCGGTGGACACGAACGCGCCGGTCCTCGCGTCGCTCGCGATCTCGCCCGCGATGGTCGACACGTCCGCGGGACCCGCCGTCGTCACGATCACGGCCGGGCTCACCGATGAGACCAGCCCGTCGATCGGCGGAAGCGTTCCGCTCAGCCGGGTAATCCTCACCGGGCCGGGTGGGCAACAGCAGGCGACGGCGTACCTCTCGCAGGCGCAGCGCATCTCGGGATCGGCGACCGACGGCATCTATCAATCGACGCTCACGATCCCATGGCACGCCGAACCCGGTCAGTGGAGTGCCGCCGCCGTCCTCGTCGATATCTCGGGCAATACGCGCACGCTGAACGCCGCCGACCTCGGTGCGGCCGGGTTCCCGACCGGCGTCGATCAGACCGGCGCCGGCGACACGACCGCGCCGCAGCTCGTCGCGCTCGGCGTCGCCCCGTCCAGCGTCGACACCTCGTTGCAGCCGGCGACGATCACGGTCACCGCGCACGTCGTGGACGACCTGAGCGGCGTGTCGGACGGGGTCACGATGGCCGCGAGCCAGGTCGTCCTGCGCGGGCCGACGGGCGCGCACCACGCGCGCGCGACGTTGAGCGTCGATCACCGCACGTCGGGCGACGCACTCGACGCCACGTTCGTCATCCCGATCACACTCCCGCGGTGGTCGGAACAAGGGGTTTGGACGGTTGAATCGGTGACGCTCGTGGATCAGGTCGGGAACCAGCGGTCACTCACCGCGCCGGGAGTGACGTTCACGCAGACAGGAATCGGCGACACCTCGCCGCCGCAATTCCGCTCGTTCTCCCTGTCGACGACGAATGTCGACGTCCGCACGTCGTCCGCTTCGATCGTGGTGCACTGTCGCATCGTCGACGATCTCTCCGGCGCGGCCGACGGGATCGTCGATTCGCCGACGACCGTGGTCTTCGCTTCCCCTTCCGGCCGTCAACGCCTGATCGTTCGCTTCGGCGCGGCGCAGCTGGTCGGCGGCGACGCGCTCGACGGCAATTACTCCGCAAGCGCGACGGTGGCTGCACACGCCGAGCCGGGCCTCTGGACCATGACGGACGCCTGGCCCGCGGACCAGGCCGGGAACGTCGGGCATCTCGCCGCCTCCGACTGGGCCGCCAAGGGCTTCACGGGCTCGTTCACGGTGGTCTCGGACACACCCCCCGACACCGGGCCGACGGTGCCACCCACCCCGACGACCACGTCCGTGCCCGTTCCGACGTCGTTGTTCACCACGACGACGGGCGACCCGTCGGCGACTTCGACCACGTTCGACCTGTCCACGACGACGGTGGATCCGTCGGCAACGTCCACGACGATCGGTGAATCGACGACGACCCTCGATCCGTCGGTGACCTCTACGACCGACGACAGCTCCTCGACCACACTCGATCCGTCGGCGACGTCGACGACGCTGGACCTGTCGGCGACGTCGACCACGTTGGATCCGTCGGTGACGTCCACGTCGGTCGATGAATCGACGACCACGATCGACCCGTCCGCCACGACGACGACCACGGGCGCGACGACCACAACTACCCCGGAGACGACGACCACTACTGCGCCGGAGACGACGACCACGACGACCGCGCCGGGGACGACAACGACCGGGACGACGACCACCACCACCGTCCCTGTCCACGAAGGTTCGCACGGTCGACCACGCGTCCGAGCCGCCAACGGTTACTGGTTCGCGACGAGCACCGGCCGCGTCGCCGGATTCGGCGGGGCCGCGGCAACCAGCGTGGCGACCGCGACTGCCGGAGCCGGCGACCCCGTCGTCGGGATCGCGGGGACGTCGTCGGGAAGGGGATTCTGGCTGACGACCGCGGAGGGCGACGTTCGACCCTACGGCGATGCCCGCTCGTACGGATCGATGCGTGGTCACGGGCTCACGCGCCCCATCGTCGGGATCGCGGCGACGCCGGACGGGCGCGGCTACTGGCTCGTCGCGACCGACGGCGGCATCTTCGGGTTCGGCGACGCGCGTTTTTACGGTTCGACCGGCGCCATTCGCCTCAACCAGCCGATCGTCGGTATGACGGTCACACCGAGCGGGCGCGGCTATTGGTTCGTGGCGGCCGACGGCGGCCTGTTCAGCTACGGCGACGCGCGTTTCTACGGCTCGATGGGTGCAGTGCACCTGCATCAGCCGGTCGTCGGGATGAGCGCGTCGCCGACGGGGCACGGCTACTGGATGGTGGCGCGCGACGGCGGCATATTCAGCTTCGGCGACGCCCGCTTCTTCGGATCGACGGGGGCGATGCACCTACGCGGAGCCATCGTCGGAATGGCTTCGTCGCCAACCGCCCACGGGTACTGGTTCGTCGCCGCCGATGGCGGGGTCTTCGCGTTCGGGGATGCCCGCTTCTTCGGCTCCATGGCCGGCTCGCCGGCGCCGGTCGTCGGCATGGCGGTCCGCGCGACCTGACCGGGCGGGGCGTACCCGCGCCCGCCGACGCCGGACACCCGATTTTGGCCGGGCGCAAGGGGTCGCGGGCCCGTTGTGACCTAGTTCCCACGCCGGTTCCGGCCACTCAAGGGGCCCCGGGACCCCGACGATGAAGCCGGTTCATGCTGTCGCACGCGAAGCAACCGGCCGTCGGTGCTCGAACGCGGTCGACCGACGAATTCGTCCCCGGCGCGGCGCCGGACCTCGGGGACCACCTGGACAAGCTTCGCCTCGGAGCCGGCGCGTTGCTCGCTCCCGCCGTGGTCACGCTCGCGCCGGTGGGCGACTCGGCCCGGCGGCTGATGTATCTCGGAGCGTTGATCCTGATCTGGGCCCTGGTCGTGCGGGCGGTGACCCTCCGTCCCGGCGCCCGCGGTTGGACAGGAATCGCAATCGGAACCGGGCTCGCCGTGCTCGGCGAGGGTGCGCGGACGCTCTTCGTCACGACGGGCACCGTCATCTTCCTGCACGGCGCCGACGCGCTCCGGATCGCCGCCTATCTCGTCATCGTTGCGAGTTTCGGCGCGGTCGTGCGCCACCGCGACGCCGACAACGGCCGGGCGTCGGTACTCGACGCAGCCATCGTCGGTTGCGCGTTGTTCGCCACCTGCTGGCCGATGCTGGCATATCCGTCGGCGATGTCGCGGGCCACCGAGGCATCGGGTGGGCTGCTGGGCGCGGCGCGGCCGCTCGTCGCGATCGTGGTCTGCGCGGTCGGCGTGCGCCTGCTCTTCCGGCGCGAGCTCGCGTCCCGGTTGCTTTTCTTCGGAGTCGTACCGCTCGCGGCCGCGGACCTCATCGACGGGGCCGGGATCGCCCACGCAACCGGGAGCGGCCGCGGCTTCCTCGAAATCGGGGCGCTGCTCGCACTCTCGATCGTCGCCATCGCGGCGGGTCGCGCGCCCGTCGGCGACACACAGATCATCGACGTCGACCCCGCGAACCGGCTGCGCATCCTCTGCGTCCTGACCTCGGTCGCTCTGTGCTCCGCGATCCCGCTCGCGGATGCATGGTCGTCGGGGCACCG
>DATJAA010000281.1:0-2707 GCA_035516815.1 Acidimicrobiia bacterium
CGCGAACACCACGGCGCCGACGCGCCACGCGGTGCGGACCCGGCCGCCCGAACCGAGTCCCACGCAAGCCGAGGCGAGGCCGAGCGCGAGGAGTATCAGCAGGGGGAACGAGCTCACGAGGAAGCGGCGGGTGACCCACACGTGATCCGAGACCGCGCTCGCGCGGTAGAGGTACAGCATGCTCCCCGGGACGAGCACGACGAGCGCGCCGACGACGCGACGCATGCGACCGAGCAGCAACTCGCGCACGAGCAGACCGGCGCCGATGATCGCGACCGCGAGGGTCAGCGGCCCCAGATACCACGCCATCCACACCATCGAACGCTCGAAGTAATTGCGTGTCGGATCGACGGCAACGTGCTCGGCTGCCTGGAGTCCGCCGATCAACGCATAGGCCGCGCCGTGCAGATGCTGGATCCGAGGCCGGACGAACCACGCGGCGAAACCGACGAGCGCGACGAGCACGGCCGCGACGTTCGCAACCGTCGGCCAGCGGAGACGACGCAACGCGCGCCACAGAACCGGCCACGCCAGCACGATGATCACGCTGGCGACGACGGACGCCAGGACCATCAAGCGCAGCTCCCGCACCTGCTTGGCAAGGTCGTGGAAATAGTGCCCGCTGTGTCGCGAGAGGTCGATCAGGCCGAGCACCATGCCGGGAACCACGCCGCCCGAGAACGCGATGATCGACGCCACCACCGCGCGGCGTTCGTCCCGGCTGTCCGACCTGGCGACGCGTAGCCACGCAATCGCGAAGAGGACGGGGACACCCGCGAGGAACACGATCGCGTCGACTCGAACGCCCTCGAGCGCGCCGAGGAAGAGTCCGGCCGCGAGGGCGATCCGCCAGTGCGGCATCGGCCGCCTCGTCACCAGAAGCCACAGCGCGGTGAAGAGCAGGATCTGCGACGGGATCTCGGAATAGGAATCGCGCGAGAAGGAAACCTGGGGGATGATGAACGCGAGCGCGAGCATCGCCGCCAAGGCGAAGAACGGTCGGCGGAACAACCGCCAGGCGAGGATGAAGAACGCGAGGAGCGCGATCCCACCGAGCAGCTCGGGTGCGTGAAAGAGGCCGGTATCGCCGCCGATCGCGTACGCCTCGGCGAGCACGACCGGCAGCATGTGCGCGAACTGGAACTGCAGCGTGCCGTTGGGCTTCGCCTGAACGGCCGGCGATTCGAACTCTATGGATTTCGCGGTGGCGAACGGACCGACGCGCGGGTCGACGCTCAAAGAGCCGTCGCGCGCGATCCAGCGGGCGGTGTTCGCGTACGACCCGCCGTCGCGGTTGACGAGAACGTGTTGCGACGCGTGCGCGGTGTTCCAGACGGTGATCGCGAGCACGAACGCCACCCCGACGGCCGCGTAGGCGTGCCCACTGCGCGAAACCGGGGTGGCGGGTCGGATCACGGGCCATGCGAGCAGCAGCACCCCGATCCACAACACGCCACCGATCGGGAAGGCGAGCGCCGGGCGGTACCACCCGTTGATGGCGAGCGCGAGACCGGCGGCGCCGAACGTGAGCACCCCGGCCGCACTCGCGAGCGCGACGAATCGCAACCATCCGGGAGGCGAGTCGGCCACCGGTCCGAGCCGCTCGGCAGGCGATTCGATTGTCACCGGGGTCGGGGTCTCGGTCGCCGCCTGGGTCATCGGCCGATTCTCCCGCGTTGACGCAGCCGTCCGTCGCCGAACTCGTCGCGTAGGCTGGTCGTCCATGACCGAGCACGCGTCATCCGTCGCTCCCGGCGAAAGCCCCGAGCTCGACGTCTCCATCATCTTGCCGGTGTTCAACGAGGTCGAACATCTGAAGCAGGAAGTCGAGCGCGTTCGGGCCGCGATGGATGCGTCGGAATACAGCTACGAGATTATCATCGTCGACGACGGATCTTCGGACGGCTCGGGTGAGCTCGCGCTCACGCTGCCCGACGTCCGGGTAATCCGGTTCCTGCAGAACCGCGGGTCGGGCTCGGCGCGCAAGGCCGGCACCACCGCCGCGCGCGGTCGCGTCACCGTGTGGACCGACGTCGACATGACCTACCCGAACGACACGATCCCCCGCCTCGTGAAGGAGCTCGACGGATACGACCAGGTCGTCGGTGCCCGAACGAGTGAGCAGGGCACGATGAAGAGTCTGCGGGTACCGGCCAAGTGGTTCATCCGCCGGCTCGCTAGCTTTCTCACCAAGACGACGATCCCCGACCTCAACTCCGGCTTTCGCGCGTTCCGCACCGACGTCGGGCGTCAATACCTTCGCCATCTGCCGGCCGGTTTCTCGTGTGTCACGACCATGACCATGACGTTCCTCTCCGGCGGTTACTCGGTGAAGTACATCCCGATCGAATACGGCAAGCGCGCGGGCAAGTCGAAGTTCCATCCGATCAAGGACACCCGGCGCTACGGCGTGCAGGTCGTTCGCATGGTGCTGTCGTACAACCCACTCCGGCTGTTCCTGCCGACCGGGCTCTTCCTCTTGGTGCTCGGTGTCGCCAAGCTGTGCTACGACGTCACCGAGTACGACTTCCACGTCACGACCAACACGCTGCTCATTCTCTTCTCCGCCTTCCAGGTCTTTGCGATCGGACTGCTCGCCGACCTCGTCGTACGTGTCTCGCGCGACCGTGACGAGGTGCCCGTCGCTTCGGAGACTCAAACCGGACGGCCGTGATGACGCCGGAGCTGCGTCGGCTGCGGTCGCGCA
>DATJAA010000282.1:0-3824 GCA_035516815.1 Acidimicrobiia bacterium
TCCGTACAACAGAGCTTCTCGGTCGCGACCGGAGTGCTGATCGATCAGTCCACGTTCGTCGACGGTCACGGTGCGGTGACGACCCCGGCGTTCAGCACGTCGGCGCCCGGCGACGTGCTGGTCGCGTTCGTCGGGGCGGACGGACCGTCCGCCGGAGGCCAGACCGCCACCGTCACCGGCGCGGGCCTGACGTGGACGCTCGTCAAGCGCACGAACACCCGGGGCGGTACGTCCGAGATCTGGCAAGCGACCGCCGCGGCGAAGCTCACGAACGTGACCGTCTCGTCCACTACGTCGGCGACTCCGTTCGACCAGTCACTCGTAGTGGTCGCGTTCTCGGGTTCTTCCGGTGTCGGCGCGTCGGCCACGGCGAGCTCGACGACCGGTGCACCGACGATCTCCCTCACCACTACGAAGGCGGGCTCGTGGGTCTTTGCGGTCGGCAACGACTGGGCCCACGCGACCGCCCGCACGCTCGCGGCGGGCCAGACGATGGTGCACCAGTTCGTCGACACGGGCACCGGCGATACCTACTGGACCCAATCGCTGTCAGCGCCCACGGCAGCATCCGGGACCGGTGTGACACTCGCCGACACGGCGCCGACCGCCGATCGCTGGAACTTCACCGCGGTCGAGGTTCTGAGCGCGCCCTAGGTCGACGATGAGCGTCTCCTGAGAGACGCTTCGGAGGCGGGAACACGAGGCGCAGAAATCGTGAACCGTTCGGCGCGCTTGTGCGTAAGTCGTGTTGCTGCGCTGTCGCCCCCGCAGGTATCGTCCGCCGGTCGCGCGTCGCATCGCAGGCGCGAAGCGCGCACATGGCATCTTTTCGAGCGGAGTCCGGAGATGAGCCTGAGCCGCTCACCTTTCAGCACGGTACGAAAGAAGTCCGTCGTCGCGCTCTGTGCCGCCGCGATCGCGGTGTCGGCACTCGTCGCGGTGCGACCCGCGCATACCGGGGCCGCGAATCCGATCGCATATCCCGATCTGGTGTCGCTGATTCCGAGCACCGAGATGCGGATCACGCACCCGTCGCCGAACACCAAGGAGTTCGACTACACGCACATCGCGTTCAATGCGGGGCTCGGCCCCCTCGAGGTGCAGCCCACGAACTACGACCCGTCGACGAATCTCGCGACCGGGGTGCAGAACCTCTATTCGATCGACGCGTCCGGCAATCGCACGCTCGCGCAGCAGCACACCGCAGTCGATCAATTCTTCTTCCACGTCGCGCACAACCACTACCACTTCCCCTTGGAGACATTCGGTCTGTACACCGTGAACCCCGACGGATCCGTCGGCGACGCGGTGGCCGTGAGTCCGAAGAACGGCTTCTGTCTCGGTGACGACCTGCATCTCGACGCGAGCTTGGCCCACTCGCCGGCGACCGTCGGATACAACGGTGGTACGTGTCCGCAGCCCCTGGCGGTACGCGGGATCTCTTCGGGCTGGGGCGACCACTACGACCGCGCCGATCCTGGTCAATCGATCGACATCACCGGCGTTCCCGACGGAACCTACTGGTTCCACTCGGTGATCGATCCCGACAACAACTTCCTCGAGTCCAACGAGAGCGACAACACGACCGATATCAAGGTCCGGATCAGCGGCGACACCGTCACACCGGTGAATCCCCTTTTGTCACAAGGCTCGTTCGTCTTCGACCAGTCGTTCTTCGTCGACGGTGTCGGCAACCTCTCCACTCCGGCGTTCAACACATCGGCACCGAACGAGCTCCTCGTCGCGTTCGTGAGCGCGCGCAGCTCCGTGCCGACCCAGACCGCGACCGTCTCCGGCGGCGGCCTCACGTGGACGCTCGCCCGGCGAACCAACACGCAGGCGGGTACCGCCGAGGTGTGGACGGCGATGGCGACCGCTCAGCTCTCGAATGCCGTCATCTCCTCGTCGCTCTCCGCGACCGGCTACCAGCAGTCGCTCTCGGTCTACGCGATCCAGGGTGCGGCCGGCATCGGCGCGACCGCCTCGGCGAGCGGCGCAACCGGCGGCCCCGGACTCTCGCTCACGACGACGACGCCCGACTCCTGGGTGATGGCCGTCGGCGATACGCCGAACGTCTCGGTGCCCCACGTTCCCGCGCCGGGCATCACGATGGTCCATCAGGACGTCGACGTCATCAACCAGAGCACATCGTGGGTCGAAGCACCGTCCGGGCCGACGGCAGCGGCCGGGACCCAGGTGAACTTCGCCGACTCGTACCCGACCGGGCTGCCGTGGAACGAGACTGCGATCGAACTTCTCCCGTTCGATTCCGGTGACACGACGCCACCCGTGATCTCCACTCCGACCGTCAGCGACATCGGGCCCGACCGCGCCACGGTCAACTGGACGACGAACGAGGTCTCAACATCGAGGGTCGACTACGGGACAACTCCCACATTCGGCCAATCGACCCCGACCGACCCCGCACTCGTGCTCAACCACTCGAAGCTGATCCTCGGACTCAGCCCGAGCACGACGTATCAGTTCCAGGTCGCGAGCACCGACTTCGCGTCGAACACGGCAACCAGCGGACCGTTCACGTTCACGACGACGCCACCGCGCACGACGCCACCCGTGTTCACGAACGTCCGGGTCACCGACATGGAACCGGATCAGGTGACGATCGGCTGGACGACCGACGAAGTCGCCGACAGTCGCGTCGAGTACGGCGTCACCGCCGCGCACGGCACGATCACACCGAACGATCCCGCACTCGTGAAGTCACACTTCGTGTTGATCACGAACCTGAAACCCTCGACCGTGTACCACTTCCAGGTCGACGGGACCGATCCCTACGGAAACACGGGCGGGTCCGCCGACACGACCTTCCAGACGCCCGCCATCCCGCCGTTGATCAGCACCGACGCGACAGTGTTCAAGGACGGTCACGGCGCCCTCACGAGTCCGGCGTTCAACACGACCGCGCCCGGAGACCTGATCGTCGCGTTCGTCGGATCCGATGGCCCGGCCGGCGGGCAGCAAACCACAACCGTGACCGGCGGCGGTCTGACCTGGACCCTCGCTCGGCGCGCCAACGAGAATCCGGGCACGGCTGAAGCCTGGTATGCGACCGCACCGACCGCACTGACGAACGCGACCGTCACGTCGACCCAGGGCACCGGCACGTACGACCAATCCCTCACAGTCGTCGCGCTCAAGGGCGCCGCCAGCGTCGGCTCGACCGCGGCCGCAAGCGCCCTCTCCGGAGCGCCGAGCGTCTCGCTGAGCACGGTCGGGCCGAACTCCCTGCTCTACGCCGTCGGCAGCGACTACGACAGCGCCAAGGCGCGCACGTTGGCATCGGATCAGACCATGGTCCACCAGTTCCTCGACACCGCGACCGGCGACGCGTACTGGACGCAAGCGCTGACCGGAGACGGCGGACCCGTCGACTCTCAGATCACGCTCGCCGACACCGCGCCGACGACCGACCGCTGGAACCTGGCGGGCATCGAGGTCGTCCGCCCGATCAGCGTGCCCCCGCCCCCTCCCACCGCGCCGGTGATCTCGGGGGTGGCCGTCGCGAACGTGACGTCCTCGGGTGCGACCGTCACCTGGACGACCGACCAGGTCGCGACTTCACAAGTGCTCTTCGGCACGACCGCGAGCTACGGCAGCGCAACAACGCTTGATCCGGTCGGCGTCCTCACGCACACGAAGGCGATCACCGGACTCAACCCGTCGACCACGTATCACTTCGCCGCCACGAGTGTGAACGGAGCGGGCCCGGCGACCTCGGGCGACTTCACGTTCACCACCGCCTCCGCGAGCGGCGTGTCGGATCAGACCATCTCGTTCGCGCCGATCACCGCGAAGACGCTGGC
>DATJAA010000283.1:0-5375 GCA_035516815.1 Acidimicrobiia bacterium
CTCGCTCATCGCGGCTCCGCCTTCCGGTCACGCCGTGTCCTCACGAGACCGTATACGCCGCGGGTGCGGTTCAGTCGTGATCGAACACGACCGCGAGCTCCGGCGGCGCCGCGACCCCGACCGCCTCGCGCTCCGGCGCGGATTCGAGCGCCTCTTCCTGGTAATCGGGTGCACGTGCGGGCAGCCAGATGACGACACCGACGACGGCGATCGCCACGATGCCCGCGGCCACGATTGCCGCCAGATGCAAACCACCGATGAAGCTCTGGTGCGCGGCCGCGACCACCTGGCTGCGCACGCCGGCGGCGACGGGATGCGCGGGATCGCTGACGACCCCGATTGCACGACCGACGGAATCGCGCGCGACCTGGATGAGCGGCGCCGGAAGCTTGCCGGCAACGGCGTTGGCGAGGCGCGGGCCGTAGCGCGAGGCCGCGATCGAACCGAGGACGGCCACGCCGATCGCGCCTCCGACCTGCCGAGTCGTGTCGTTCATCGCCGATCCGACGCCGGCTTTCTCGCGCGGCAGCGATCCCATGATCGATTCGGTCGCAGGCGACATGACGTTGCCCATACCGATGCCCATCAGCACCGTCACGATGATGACGTGCAACATGCTCGTGTTGACGTCGAAGGTCACGAAGCCGATGAGCGACAGCGCGACGAGACTGAGCCCGAAGGCAACGACCACCTTGTTGCCGAATTTCACGACCCAGCGCGGGCTGAGGAAGGCGAAGAACATGAGTGCAGCGGACTGCGGGATGAGAACCGCTCCGGCCTTGATCGTCGAGTAGCCGAGCACCGACTGCAGGTATTGCGTCAAAAGGAAGATCGTTCCGAACAGCGCGAGGAACACGAGCATGATCGCGGCGCTGGCGGCCGAGAACCGCGGGTTCTGGAAGAAGTGGAGATCGAGCATCGGGCTCGACGACTTGAGCTCCCACAGCAGGAATCCGGCTACGAGCACGATGCCGATCGCGAACCCGGTCAGGATCTCCGGCGAGGTCCATCCGTGGCTCGGCGCCTCGATGATCGACCAGAGGATCACGCCGAGACTCACGATCGAGAGCAACGCGCCGACCGGGTCGAGGCGCGGCGTGGTCTTGTCGTACGAGTCGGGGACGAGGAAGTAGCCGAGCACGAGGGCCGTCACGACGATGGGCAGGTTCACGAGAAACACCGAACCCCACCAAAAGTGCGTGAGCAATGCGCCGCCCGCGACCGGGCCGATGCCAACGCCGAGGGCGGAGACTCCCGCCCAAACGCCGATCGCGCGCGCGCGCTCGCCGGGCGAACGGAACACGTTGGAGAGGATGGAGAGCGTGCCGGGCATGATGCACGCACCGCCGACACCCATGAGGGAGCGGGTCGCGATGAGCACACCGGCCGAAGGTGCGAAGGCCGACAGCACCGAGCCGGTTCCGAAGACGACGAGGCCGATGGTCAGGAACTTGTAACGGCCGAAACGGTCACCCAGGCTGCCCATCGTGAGCAAGAGCCCCGCGAAGACCAGCGTGTAGGAATCGACGATCCACTGGAGCGCGCTCCCCGATGCACCGAGACCACCCAGGTCCTTCGAGTGCGCGAGCGTCGGGAGCGCGACGTTCAGGATCGTGTTGTCGAGACCGATCACCATCAGGCTGATACACAGGACCGTCAACGTCAGCCAGCGTCTCCGGTAGACGACAGCCGGATCCTTCAACTCGTTCCGCACGCGCTCACTCCGACACCACTCGGGGGATCGACAAGACTCGAAGGTATTGGGAATTCCTACGTCTGGACTGGCATTTTCATTCCCGATCAACCGATCCAGACCGTCTTGACATTGCAGAACGCCCGGATTCCCTGCGCAGACAGCTCGCGGCCGAATCCGGACTCTCGAACGCCTCCGAACGGCAGCTCGGGGTAGGAGGTCGTCATCCCGTTGACGAAGACGGCGCCCGCATCGAGGGCGGCCACGAAGATCTCCCGTTCGGCAGCGTCCTGCGTCCAGATGTTCGAACCGAGACCGAACACGGTGGCGTTCGCGAGCGCGATCGCCTCGGCCGCGTCGGCGACCCGGAAGAGCTGCGCGACCGGACCGAAGATCTCCTCGTGGTACATGCGCATCTCCGGCGTCACGCCGGTGACCACCGTCGGCGGGAAGAACCACCCGGCCTGCTCCAATCGCTGTCCGCCACACAACACGCGGGCGCCGCACGACAGCGCGTCGCTGATGTAGTCCTCGACATCGCGAAGACCCTGCTCGTTGGCGAGCGGACCGATGTCGGTCTGTTCGTCGAGTGGGTCGCCGACCCGCAGCGACCGCATCCCGTCGACGAACCGCTCGGTGAAGGCGTCGGCGACCACGTCGTGAACGATGAAGCGCTTGGCGGCGATGCAACTCTGCCCGTTGTTCTGAACGCGCGCGGTGACTGCGATCTTGGCGGCCCGCTCGATGTCGGCCGACGGCATCACGACGTACGGATCGCTCCCACCCAGCTCGAGCACGACCGGCTTCAACTCCTCACCGGCAATGCGACCGATGGAACGGCCCGCGGGCGTACTCCCGGTGAGTGTCGCGGCACGCACGCGCGGATCGCGCAGGATCCGTTCCACCGACGACGCGCCGACGAGGAGCGTCTGGAACGCGCCCTCGGGAAAGCCGGCGCGCCGGAAGGTCTCCTCGATCAGCAGTGCGGTCTGCGGGACGTTCGACGCGTGCTTGAGCAGACCCACGTTGCCCGCCATCAACGCGGGCGCGGCGAAGCGGATCACCTGCCACAGCGGGAAGTTCCACGGCATGACCGCCAGCACCGGTCCGAGTGGCTCGTACCTGACGTACGCCCGCGACGCACCGACTGCGGACGCGTCGGCCGGCTCCTCGGCGAGCATCGACTCCGCGTGCCGTGCGTAGAACCGGCAGCCCTTGGCGCACTTGAGCACCTCGGCGCGCGCGGCGGCGATGGTCTTGCCCATCTCGGTGGTCATCACCCGCGCGGTGCCGTCGGAATCGGCCTCCAGCGCGTCGGCCGCCGCGTTCATCCAGGCCGCCCGCTGTTCGAAGGTTGTCGCGCGCATCGCGCGCGCCGCGGCGGCCGCACGCGCGATGCGTTCGTCTACCTCCGCGTCGGAAAGAGCCTCGAAGGTCTTCTCCACCACACCGGTGGCAGGATTCGTCGTCGCAATCGCCATGAAGTCCTTGTACCACCCCGGAGCGCCATCATGCGCGGACAGGTTTCGGTGCCAAGATGGGGTGGTGAGCACGACCTACCCGTCCAACCCGTTCGTGAGTGCGCCGTCACCGATCGTGGAGTCCGACGAGGAGATCCGCGCCGCCCTCGAAGATGCGGAGATCCCGCCCCTGCTCCCCGCCCTCGCCTACCTGACCGGCGACCTCTCGCTGCTCCGGGACGACCTCCGTCCCGACCCCATCACGCTGGCCCTGCCCCAGGGCGGCCTGAGCGAGGCGCAGCAGGCGCAGGTCCGTGCGCTCGCGCTCGACACGATCGTCCGCTTCCGGGACGGCGGGTACCGCGCGGCCGACCCGCCGACCGACGCCGACACCCTGCGGATCATGGAGTTCGCCGTCGGCGGCGGCGAGATGGCGCCGTACCTCCCCCTCCTCGAAGAGGAGCTCGCGGCGCGCGGCGAGGACCGGCGAGCGCCGGGCTGGCGCAAGGCCGACCTCGCTGCCGGCACCGACTTCTCCGTGGTGATCATCGGGGCGGGCATGTCGGGGCTGCTCGCCGCCCACCGGCTCCGCCAGGCCGGCGTGGACTTCACGATCTACGAGAAGAACGACGACGTCGGTGGAACGTGGCTCGAGAACAGCTACCCGGGCTGCCGCGTCGACAATCCCAACCACAACTACAGCTACTCCTTCGCGCAACGCCACGACTGGCCGCTGCACTTCTCCACGCAGGACGTGTTGCTCGACTACTTCCGACGGTGCGCGGCCGCATTCGGGCTGCGAGAGCGCGTGCAGTTCGGCACCGAGGTGCAATCGGCGACGTGGTCGGAGGACGACGCCCGCTGGACCGTGAACGTGCTGCACCGCGACGGCAGGAATGAGTCCGTCGTCGCGAACGCCGTCATCAGTGCGGTCGGTCAGCTGAACCGGCCTTCGTACCCGAACATCAGCGGGCGCGACACGTTCTCCGGCGCGACCTTCCACTCGGCGCGCTGGGACCACACGCTCGATCTACACGGCAAGCGCGTCGCGGTGATCGGAACGGGCGCGAGCGCGGTCCAGTTCATTCCCGAGATCGCGCCCCACGTCGGTGAGCTGTTCGTGTTCCAGCGCACGCCGCCGTGGCTCGGACCGACCGACGACTATCACGCCCCCGTGGAACCCGGTCAGCGCTGGCTCTACACCCACGTTCCCGGTTACAGCGAGTGGAACCGTTTCCTCATCTTCTGGAAGATGGGTGACGGGGTGTTGCAGGGGGTGCGCGTCGACCCGGATTGGGAGCCCAAGGACCGGTCGGTCGGATTGTTCAACGACATTCTCCGCCAGCTCCTCACGGGGTATCTCGAGCAGGAGTTCGCCGATCGGCCCGACCTGCTCGAGAAGGTCGTGCCGTCGTATCCGCCCGGCGCGAAGCGATTGCTCCGCGACAACGGCGTGTGGGCCGGCGCGCTGAAGCGCGACAACGTGCGCCTCGTCACAGATCCGATCCGCGAGATCACGCCGGCGGGGATCGTGACGGCCGACGGCACCGCGCACGACGTCGACGTCATCATCTACGGCACCGGCTTCCAGGCGTCGAAGTTCCTGACCCCGATGAAGGTGACGGGGCGCGGCGGCATCGACCTGCACGAGCGCTGGGGTGGCGACGCGCGCGCGTATCTCGGAATCACGGTGCCGGGCTTCCCGAATCTCTTCTGTCTCTACGGTCCGAATACGAACATCGTCATCAACGGGAGCATCATCTACTTCTCGGAATGCGGAGTGCGTTACATCCTCGAGTGCCTGCGGCTGCTGCTCGGCGGCCCGCACCGCGCCCTCGACGTTCGCAAGGACGTGCACGACGACTTCAACGAGCGTGTCGACGCCGAGAACGCGCTGATGGCGTGGGGACAGTCCGATGTCAACAGCTGGTACAAGAACGAGCACGGCCACGTCGCCCAGAACTGGCCGTTCACGCTGCTCGAGTACTGGGAACGCACGCTGACGGCCGACCTGGCCGACTACGAGCTCGTCGACTGAGATCGCGGCGCGTGGACCGGTTCGAGGGCAAGGTCGCGATCGTCACCGGCGGCGGGTCGGGAATCGGGCGCGCCACCTCGCTCCTCCTTGCGTCCGAGGGCGCTCGTGTGACCGTCGCCGACATCGACGAGGCCGCGGCCGCGGATGTCGCCGCGGCGATCGAAGCGGCGGGCGGGGTCGCGCG
>DATJAA010000284.1:0-4955 GCA_035516815.1 Acidimicrobiia bacterium
CCGGCACACGGCAGGGTGTCGCCCGCGACGACCACCGCCTTGCCTTCGAACTCGATCCGGTACCCGAGCGTTGGTTCGACCGGGCGATGATCCGTCGCCGCGGTTACGACCCGCACCCCGTCTTCGTCGAAGACCACACCCGGTCCCAACTCGACTACGTCGATCAGTGGTTCCCAAGTGAGATCGGCGTGATGCGCGAGGCGATACTCGACATCGGGGCCGAGCATCGCGACAAGTCCGTCGACGACCTCGCGGGTACGGGTCGGACCGAAGATTCGGAGGGGCTTCGGGGTCGGGCTCATCACCCATTGAGTCGTCACAATGTCGTTCAGATCGCTGATGTGATCGCTGTGGAGGTGCGTGAGCAATACCGCGTCGAGCATGAACGGCAGCAGACCGACCGCCGCCAATCGCATGCATACGGCGCGACCGGCATCCACGAGGATCGTTCGACCGCCGGCGCGCACCATCGTGCCAGCGCCGGCGCGGTCGCGATCGGGCAGAGGGTTCCCGGTGCCCAGCAACACCACCTCGATCGCCATCGTGCGCGCCTCCGGAGCGCAAGGTACTCGCTCGCCGTTTCAGCACATTTCGCAGGGCCCGCAGAGCGGCCCCCATCGCGCCCGCGGGGCGACTTCGTAAGGTAAGGAGCCGAGCTCGCCGATAACCAGCCCATGACGGCACTCGTTCTCGGTGTGGTCGCGCTCGCGGCGATGGGCCTCTCCTACGCATTCGTGGTGATGGTGCTCGTGTTGGTTCGCCAGCCCGAAGCACGACGAGACGCGCCGTCCGCGCCGGCGCAGGGAACGATCGACGACGGCCGCCCGGCCGAAACGATGTCCCGCGTGCTCGGCGAGATCGAACGGCTCGCGGCCCTCCGGGAACAGGGTGCGTTGACCGACAAGGAGTTCGCCGCCGCGAAGGCCAAGTTCCTACGCCGGGAGCAAGGCGGACCTCGCGCCCGCGTCGAGCAGCGCGCGCTCTGACGCCCGCGGAGAGATCCGCTATGTCCGGCGCCGCTACGACTCCTCGACGCGGGTTTCGTGAGGCGCAAGAATGCTGCACGTGAACCTCCTGGCTCTCGCGCATCAGACCGGCGTGCGCCTCGCGGAAGTCGGATACCTGCTCATCTTGTTCGCCGGGGTGTGGTTCGTCGCGGCGCAAGTCCCGACCTTCAAACTCGGTGCGGCTCGAACGATTGTCGCGGGCTTCGCGCTCGCGTTCGCGGGCGTCCTGCTCATCATCGCCACGCACTGGGGCCACTTCGGGCAGCCGTAGCCAATCGGTAGTGCCGGCGCCCGTCCTTTCGGTTCCAAACGGCCCCGGTGTCAAGGCGCCGCCTACATTGCCTGCATGGCGACAGAAGAGGCACGATCGGCGGCAGCCGCCACCTTGCGGGCGCTCACCCACGCGTTCGCCGCGCACGATCCTGACGACGATGTGCTCGCGGATGTCTCAGAGACAGCTACTGAACTCGCGTGCAGGATCGATGCGGCGCCGGTGCGTGATCGGCTGGCGCTCATGCGCGACCGGCCGAAAGGATCGGTCATGGGTGGGCGCGGGTTCGAGGACCGCGCCGTCGGCGGCTTGTCGAACCCGACGAGCCTCGAACTCGAAGTTCGGTACGACCGCGACGACGTGGTCGCCGACGTCGTGTTGCGGCGCGCGTTCGAAGGCGCACCCGGCCGTGCCCACGGCGGCATCGTCGCCGCCGCGTTCGACGATGTGACCGGATTCGTGATCGGCAGGCTGCAGGAACCGGCCTTCACCGGCGAGTTGACGGTGCGGTACATCGCCCCCGTGCCCGTCGACCAACCATTGGAGATTCGCGCCCGGCTCGACGGGCGGGAGCGCCGAAAGCTGTTCATCAGCGCCGAGGCGCGCGCCGGAGAGTCGGTCGTCGCGACCTGCCACGCCATTTACATCACTGTCGATCCGTCGCGGTTTGCGGGAGCACCCGACCCACGCTGAGACCAAGCGCTACTCGTCTCGGTGACTGACGATATTGATCACGTTTCCGTCCGGGGCGCGCACGAAGAACCTGCGGATGCCCCACTGCTCGTCGGTCAGCGGATGAACGATCTCGTAGCCGCGGCGCTGCGCCTCCGCGTAGGCCTCGTCGACGTCGAACCCGACTTGCACTGAGATCACAGAGTCCTGGGGACTTGTGGCGTCTCGGGTCACGAGCTGAACACACGCTCGCGTTTCCGGCGACACGTAACGCGCGACCCATCCGAGGTTGAAGTCCTCCACGTTCAATCCGAGATAATCGATATAGAAGCCGCGCGCCGCGTCGATGTCGGCGACTGGAAGGTTCGCTATGACTCCCGTTACTCGCATATCCGCTCCTTGCGCCGGGCCGGTTGAGCCATCGTCGACACCATGCTGGCATGACACGATGCCGCGCGGATCGCCCATCTCGCGCGGAGCCGGCGAGTACCGATCGGCGTCCGTCGCGCGGCCCGGTCGAGGTTCTAAGGAACGTCGCACACAACTTGGACATTGGTCGTCGTGTCCGACTTCACGACGACAAGCGCCGGAACGACGCACGGACTGCGCCCTCCGTTGACGTTCGGGCTGGTGCCGCTGACCCGATACGAACCCAACGGAAGATCGAGCGAGAAGCCGCTCGCCGCGGTCGACGTGGCCTGCCACTGGCGCCCAGATCGGGCGACTGCCGTAACGGTGCCGGGAATCGAACGATCGATGCCGGGTGCTGGTCCACCCACGATCCGCAGCGTTCCTCTGATCTTGCCACTCGGCGAGACCGCGTCGGTCGATGATGGTGTCGTGGTGGTCACAGTCGCCGTGGCGCTATGTCCACCGCTGCTGCACGCGCCCGCGAACACGAGACAAGCCACCAGAAACAACCGCGTCATGACGCATCCGACGCTCGCAGACCGGGCGAGAGTTCCGCGGTCGCGAAGACTCCTCGCGGCGGAGTTGCGTTCAGTGAGACCCGTCGGGGCGCCGGTACGGCTCCCATCCGGTTTGGGTGTAGCCGAAGGTCTCGAATGCGTGCTCGGCATAGTTCGGGTCGCTGTCACCCCGCTCGGCGTCATCGGCTCGACGGAGGTCCTCGGGCCCATTCGACGACGATTCGGCCTGGCTGCGAACGAGCGTGTCGATCGGAGGCGCGTCCGGCGGGGGCGCGTCGTGGGACTCCACCCCCGAATCACGAACGAGGCGCGTCGCGGTTCCGTTCGAGAACCAGCGGTCCTCGTGCAGGCCATACGGATCCTGATACCAACCTTCAGCCTCCATCAGCGGCTCCTCTCCTGCGCCTCGGACCGCCTCATGAACCATATTGTCTGCTCCCGCACCCTCGCCGGTAGTTCCGCGCGGAAGCCGGCGGCGCCGGCTCCGCCGGCTCGTAACCGGGTCAGGGCGTTCAGAGGGCGCCTTTGATCTCGAGTCCGGGCGCGATCGAGCACTCGAGTACTCGATAGCGCGGATCGAGCTGCGCCAGGTGATCGCGGAACACGTCCTTGTGGTCCGGCCGAGCGTGCAGGATCGTCACCGAACCGCCGTCTCCGCCCGCGCCGTTCACCTTCCAGCCCAGCGCGCTCTCGCGTGACGCGCAGTCGAACACGCGGTCGGCATCTGCACCGACGAGCCGGGGATGCAGTGCCCGCTGACCGTCGGTGTTGGCGATCATCGCCCGGCCGAACGCGTGCAGATCGCGTGCGACGACCGCGTCGCGGGCCGCGACGGCGGCCGAACGCAACGCGCCCAGCGCCGTCGAAGAGCTGCCGTTCGTCAGGCGGTCGATCACCTTGCGGTGCACGCCCGAGGAGTCGTGCGCGCGTCCGAGGAAGACCAGGCTCAGCCGGGCGCCGAGTTCTCCCCACTCACCCATGCTCTGCACCGTCGCCTCGGGGTAGGAGTCGATCTCGATGTAATTGATGCCGCCGAAGGCCGCGCTCAGCTGGTCCTGGATCCCGCTCTCGGCCCCGAGCACCTCGACCTCGAGCCGGTGCGCCAGATACGCGATCTCCCGGCGGGTGCGGGCATCGGAACGCGCGGCCGAGAGGCCGCCCAGGATTGCGACCGCCACGGCTGCCGAGGTGCCCGCGCCGCAGCCGGCAGGTACAGCGGACTTGACCGCGATCTCGATCGCCGGGCCGCCGCGCGGGGGCAGCAGGTCGATCGCCGCTTCGACGAGCCGATGGCGCGCGGTGCGCGACGAGCCCGGAGTCACCGCGTAGCGATCACCCGCCCCGCCGACGTCGACCACGACCGGGTCGGGGCCGTCCGTCGTGCGGATCGATACGTCGACCCCGGGCCCGACCGCGATGTTGAGGACCTTGCCGGGCGTGCCGAACCACGTGTCGGTCCATCCACCGTTGTCGCAGATCCGCACCGGCACCGATACTTCGATCACGAGCGGAGGGACAGGGATTCGAACCCTGGGTGCTTGCGCACAACGGTTTTCAAGACCGCCCCATTCGGCCGCTCTGGCATCCCTCCGAACGCGAGGCTACCGGCGCGACGGCGGCGCGACCGTGGTGAAGCCGGTGTACGGACGCAACACCGACGGTACGTCGAAGCCGCCGTCGGCCTGCTGGTAGTGCTCGAAGAGGAACACGAGCATGCGGCTGACCGCGATCGCCGTGCCGTTCAACGTGTGGACGAGCGAACTCCCGCTCGTCCGTTTCACGCGCGTTCCCAGGCGGCGCGCCGAATAGTCGGTGTAGTTCGAACACGACGTGATCTCGCGGTACGCGTCCTCGGACGGAAGCCAGGCTTCGATGTCGAACTTCTTCGCGGCCGCGGGACCGAGATCACCGGCCGCGATGTTCGCAACCCGGTACGGCAGGTCGAGCCCGCCGACGATCTCTTCCTCGATCGAGAGGATCCGCTCGTGCTCGTCGACGCTCTCTTCCGGCAAGCAGTACGAGAACATCTCGACCTTGTCGAACTGATGGACCCGGAAGATGCCGCGCGTGTCCTTT
>DATJAA010000285.1:0-3651 GCA_035516815.1 Acidimicrobiia bacterium
CCGGCGCCACGGTGGCCGCTGGGCCGGTATTGACGGTGGTGTTCGTCGTCGCCGACTGCGACTTCGAGTTGCCGCACGCCGCGGCGAAGAGCACGATCAGTACTCCGAGCGCCGACAGCCGACATAGATTGCTCCGAACGCGCATGAGTCCCCCGAAATCCGTTCCCTGCCACGCCTGACAAACCTGACGCTAACGTCATACACCACAGACCACAAGAACGCTCGTCACCCCGGAGACCGCGTTGGGCTACACACTCGTCACCTTCCACGCGCACCCCGACGACGAGTCGATCGCGACGGCGGGGACGATGGCGCGCGCGAAGGCGGAGGGGCACCGGGTAGTGCTCGTCGTGGCGACTCGTGGCGAACTGGGCGAGTACGCGCCCGAGGCACTCTCGCCCGGAGAATCGCTCGCCGAGCGGCGCGAGGCGGAACAGCAGGCGGCCGCCGACATCCTCGGCATCGATCGGCTCGAGTACCTCGGCTACCGCGATTCGGGCATGGACGGTGACGCGACGAACCACGACGACGAGGCGTTCGCGCGCGCCGACATTGGAGAGGCCGCGCGTCGTCTCGCCGACATTCTCCGCGAGGAAGACGCGGACGTGCTGACGGTCTACGACGAGCACGGCGGCTACGGCCATCCGGACCATGTGCAGGTACATCGCGTCGGCGTACGCGCGGCCGAGCTCGCCGGAACGAGACGAGTCTACGAATCCACCGCGAACCGCGACTTCATTCGGTCTCTTCTCGAGACCCAGACCCAGAACCTGCCCGACGTGCCCGACGCCCCCGACGCGGCCCAGATGGAGACCTTCGGATCCCCGGAGTCGATCATCACCACGACAGTCGACGTGAGCGCGTACATCGACCGCAAGCGATCCGCGATGCAAGCGCACGCGAGCCAGATCCCGGCCGACTCGTTCTTCCTCTCGCTGCCCCCCGAGGCGTTCGCGCTCGCGTTCGGCGCGGAATGGTTCATTCGTCGCGACAAGCCCGACATCCGCGAGACATGGCTCTTCGACGACCTCTGAGGACGAGAGGGGCGCCGCCGTCTCAGCGCTGCGCGCGCCGCGTGATCTCGATACGCCGCTTGCCCCAGCCGTAGTGCGCGAGGGGCTGCACCGGCGAACGATCGGACACCCAAGGTGCGTACGGCGCCATCACGTACGACGCGAGCGTGAGCAGTACCCGGTCGTAGTTCACCCGCCAGCCCGCGAAGTCGCGCCATGCCTTGTCGCGATCGGCTCGGAGGGGCACCCCTTTCTCGGCGAGTTTCTCGTACAACTCGTCGAACTCGTCGCGGCTGACGCTGATCGGGTCGTCGGGCGCCGGGGAGTCGTCGTAGTCGAACCCGAAGAACCCCGCGACCTCGCGCAGCGCGAGATAGCCGGAACGGATGCACAGGGGCGCGGCGGGAGTCCAGGGGATGTCGAGCACCGCGAGCCGGATGGCGGCGGAATCGAGCACCGCACCCGCCGCGGTGACCCACGATCGGTTGGGGTTCGGCGACCTGAAGAAGGCGAGCGAACCGTAGGAGGTGTGCGTCTCCTGCACCTCGGTGAACCAGGTCATCCAGTTCTCCCAGAATCGGTCCATCTCGTAGAGGAACCCGGTCTGATGCGCGCGCACGAGCATCTCGCGCGGCGTGGGCGGTGTGCCCGCCCTGATGCCGAGGTCGGTCACCGCGACCTCACGTTTGGAGAACGAGTTGTAGATAGTCGGGAGGTACGAGATGAGCAACGCGAGAACGGCGAGGCCGATTGCCGCCTCGGCGAAAGCGGCGAAGGCGGAGGGCAGGTCGGGAGGTCGTTCGAACCCGAGCGTGAGCAGTGACGATCCGCTCGTCATCAACGCGCTGCGCCATCCCCGCTGCTCGATGCCGAAGAAGATGCACGTGAACGCGCCGTACACGACGAGGAGCGACACGAGCGGAAGCGCGAGGAGCGCGATGGGCGCGTACATCGCCATGACGCGATCGCGTGCCTCGTAGCCGCGGCGCGCCGGCGCGAACACCGCGAAGATCCTCCTCGTCGTGCGGAATACGACGACTGTGAAGAGCACAACAGTGCCGCGTGGCACGACGAAGGTGCGAACTGCCGCATCCAGGACGACGGCAACGGCCGCGATGCCCGCGATGATCAGCAGCACGTCGGCCAAGGTGTGCACGGCCGCTACTCCTCGTCCACCGGGCGCTGCCGCTTGCGCTTGACGTCGCCGTGACGGCGTTTCTGCTCCACCCGGCGCGCGTTGGCGGCCCGTGTCGGTTTCGTCGACACGCGCGGCGCCTCGACGCGTAGCGCGGCGGCGAGCCGCGACTGGAGCCGCTCGAGCGCGAGCTCGCGGTTTTGGTGTTGTGAGCGGCGTTCGGAAGCCGTTACCCGGACGACGGGCCCGAGGCGCTCCTGGAGGCGGGCGCGCTGGCGGGGGCCGAGGGAGGGCGAACCGGCAATGTCGAAGCGGAGCTCCACCTTGGTGTTCGAGGTGTTCGCGTGCTGGCCGCCCGGACCGCCCGACGCCGTGAATCGCCAGTCGAGTTCGTCACTCGCGATCACGCACGAGCGCGTGATGCGCACGCGGCCTTCGGCGTCCACGGCCCGACACTAGGCAACCGGCGACCACGCCCGCCGCGTTGGCGCCGCGACAGCGCGCCGCGTACTCAGCGAGTCGGCGCTCGGCCTCGGGCGCTCAGCGAGTGAGAGGCTTGTACTTGATGCGGTGCGGTTGATCGGCGTCACCGCCGAGTCGCTGGTGCCGGTCTTTCTCATAATCGCTGAAATTTCCTTCGAACCACGTCACCTGGCTGTCACCCTCGAACGCCAGGACATGGGTAGAGATCCGATCGAGGAACCAGCGGTCGTGCGAGATCACGACCGCGCATCCCGGGAACTCGAGCAGCGCCTCCTCGAGTGCGCGGAGCGTGTCGACGTCGAGGTCGTTGGTCGGCTCGTCGAGCAGCAGCACGTTGCCGCCCATAAGCAATGCTTTCGCAAGATGCAGCCGGTTGCGCTCACCACCGGAGAGGTCGCCGACTCGCTTCTGCTGATCTGACCCCTTGAAGTTGAGCCCGGCCACATAGGCGCGTCCGTGCACTTCGCGATCACCCACCTTGACGAGGTCGACACCCCCGGTGATTTCCTCGTAGACGGTCTGGTCGGGGTCGAGCGCCTCGCGCGACTGGTCGACGTAGGCCATATGCACGGTCGGGCCGACTTTCAACGAACCGCCGTCGGGCTCCTCCTGGCCGACGAGCATGCGGAAGAGCGTGGTCTTTCCGGCGCCGTTCGCGCCGATGACGCCCACGATGCCACCCGGCGGGAGCGAGAAGGAGAAATCCTCGATCAGCAGGTGGTCGCCGTAGCCCTTGGTCAGGTGTTCGGCCTCGATGACGAGGTCGCCGAGACGGGGACCCGGGGGAATCGAGATCTGCACCTTCTCTTGACGCCTCTCGGCCGACTCCGCCTCGGCGACGAGCTTGTCGTACGCGGTGATGCGGGCCTTCCCTTTGGCCTGGCGCGCCCGGGGCGCGAGCCGAACCCACTCCAGTTCGCGCTGCAAGGTGCGGCGGCGCGCCTCGTCGACCTTCTCCTCTTGTGCAAGGCGCTGTTCCTTCTGCTCGAGCCAGCTCGAGTAGTTGCCTTCCCACGGGAT
>DATJAA010000286.1:0-12102 GCA_035516815.1 Acidimicrobiia bacterium
CATCGACATGCGGCCCGGGTCCGACTCGCTGAACGTCGCGACCGCGGCCGCGATCGCGTTCTTCGCCGCGTCGCGGCCGTGACGCGGTAGTGGTGTCGAGGTGCGGGCGGGCGATCAGCCGGTCGGCGCGTCGACGGTGACCCGGCCCGCGTCGATCTCGATGCGCCGCGTGATCGAGATCGCGTCGAGAAGAGCGCGATCGTGGGTGACGAGGAGCACCGTCCCCTCGAAGTTCTCGAGGGCCTGCTCGAGCTGTTCGATGGCCGGCAGGTCGAGATGGTTCGTCGGCTCGTCGAGGACCAGGCAGTTGACCCCGCGCGCACCGAGCAGCGCGAGAGACGCGCGCGTGCGTTCGCCGGGTGAGAGGGAGCTCGCCGGCCGCGACACGTGGTCGGCAGTCAGGCCGAACTTGGCGAGCAACGCGCGGGCATCGCTCGGAACGAGCGAGGTCGCGGCCTCGAACCGCCGGAGCACGGAAGCCGTGCCCGAAAAGGTGGCACGCGCCTGGTCGAGCTCGCCGAAGATCACGCCCGGGCCGAGCCACCGCTCGCCCGCGTCGAGCCGGCGGCGCCCGACGATCGCATCCAGCAACGTGGTCTTGCCGCTGCCGTTCGCGCCGATGATCGCGACTCGGTCGGCGTAGCCGAGCTGGAGGTCGACCGGCCCGAGCACGAAGTCGCCTCTCCGTACGACCGCGGACGCGAGCCGGGCGACGACGGCGCCACTGCGCGCCGCCGCCGCGATCTCCATGCGGAGATCCCAGCCTTCCCAAGGCTTGTCGACCGCATTCGCGTCGAGCCGGGCGAGCGCGCGATCTGTGATCTTCGCCTTGGCGGCCACGTGCTCGCTGCTGTTACGCCGGAACTCGCGGATGTTCTTGTCGTTCTCGCCCGACCGTTGCAGCCGGCTCTTGCCCTGCACCGACCACTGACGCTGCCGTTGCGCGCGGTCGAGGAGATCGCGGCGCTGCGCGCGGTACTCCGCGAACCGTTCCGCTGCGTGACGGCGGGCCGTCGCCTGCTCGTCGAGGTACGCCTGCCAGCCGCCCGAGTACTCGGTGGCCGAGTGATGGTGCTCGTCGAGCTCGAGTACCGAGGTGATCGTGCGGTCGAGAAAGGCGCGGTCGTGCGACACGATGACCGCGCCGCCGGTCAGCTCGTCGCGGAGGAACCTTTCGAGGCGCTCGAGGCCCGCGAAGTCGAGGTCGTTCGTCGGCTCGTCGAGCAAGAACACGTCGAAGCGGGCGAGCACGATCGCGGTGAGGCTTGCCCGGGCGGCCTGACCGCCCGAGAGCGCGGCCATTTCGAGATCGAGGGTCTGCTCCGGGAGGCCGAGATCCGCCACGGCCGCGCCCATCCGCGCGTCGAAGTCGGCCGCGCCGAGCGTCAGGTAGCGCTCGAGCGCGTCGGCGTACTCGTCGTCGGCGCCGGGCGTGGAGTCGCCGAGCGCGGCGGACGCGGCGGCGAGGGCCTGCTCGGCGCGGTCGACTCCCGTGCGCCGGGCGAGATACGCGCGGACCGTCTCGCCGGGACGCCGCTCCGGCTCCTGTGGAAGGTACCCGACGGTCGCTGTGCGCGGATTGAGCGTGACCGTGCCGGAATCCGGGACCTCGATGCCGGCCAGGACCTGCAATAGCGTGGATTTTCCGGTTCCGTTCGGCGCAACGACGCCGACGCGGTGCGACGGCCCGACCGTGCAGGAGACATGATCGAGGACAACATGAGGCCCGAACGACTTCGTGAGGTCTCGGGCAACGAGCGAAGCGAATGATGCGGACACGGAGCACCTTCGGTCGAGCGAGGAGTACGGGGCTCGGAACGGGCAGCCGGATCACGACATCGGCGCTCAGGGTAGTCGGCGAAACTCGTTCGGCGGTTCGATATGCGTCGCCGCTAGAATCATGACGCCCCGCCACGGGCCAATGTCGTCCCGCGGCGGCCAGTATCCCAATGGTGCTGACCGCCCGAAACGAGGACGTCGCCGCAGTGGCTGATCGCGAGCTACCCCCGCTCTACGACCCCAGATTCGAACACGACGCGTGCGGCGTCGGTTTCGTCGTCGACATGAAGGGCCGCAAGAGCCATGCGATCGTCGACCAGGCGCTCACCGCGGTCTGCTGTCTGAACCACCGGGGCGCCGCCGGCGCGGAGCCCGACACGGGCGACGGCGCGGGGATCCTCGTGCAGATGCCGGACGCGTTCTACCGCGAGAGCGTCGGCTTCGAGCTTCCACCGGCCGGCGCGTACGCGACCGGGATCGCGTTCGTTCCCGCCGACCGGATCGACGCCACGACCGACGCGATCGCGAAGGTGCTGGCCGACGAAGGCTTCTCGGTCCTGGGCTGGCGCGCGGTACCGGTCGACGGAGACCAGCCCGGCGCGTCGGCCCGCGAGCTGATGCCCGGATTCGTGCAGGTGTTCGTGGCGAAGAACGGGCTCACGGGCGACGAGCTCGAACGGCACGTGTATCTCGCGCGCAAGCGTATCGAGCACGGTACCGACGCGTACTTCGCGTCGCTCAGCGGGCGAGTCGTCGTGTACAAGGGGATGCTCACGCCCGGCCAGCTGGGCGCGTTCTACCCCGACCTGCGCGACGAGCGATTCGAGAGCGCACTCGCGCTGGTGCATTCGCGCTTCAGCACCAACACGTTCCCCAGCTGGCCCCTCGCGCACCCGTACCGGATCCTCGCTCACAACGGTGAGATCAATACCGTGCAGGGCAACGAGAACTGGATGCGTGCGCGCGAAGGCGTGATGGCCAGTGATCTTCTCCCGGGCGAGATCGACCGCGCGTTCCCGATCTGCACACCCGGCGCGTCCGACACCGCGCGCTTCGACGAGGCGCTGGAGTTGCTGAACCTGGCCGGGCGCCCCCTGCGCCACGCCATCTTGATGATGATCCCCGAGGCGTGGGAGAACCACGAGAGCATGGACGCGCCGCGCAAGGCGTTCTACCGGTACCACGCCGCGCTGATGGAGCCCTGGGACGGCCCGGCGTCGATCGCCTTCAGCGACGGCACCGTCATCGGCGCCGTCCTCGACCGCAACGGTCTTCGTCCTTCGCGCTATTGGGTGACCGACGACGACCGCGTGATCATGGCGAGCGAAGTCGGTGTGCTCGACGTCGATCCGGCCCGCATCGTGAAGAAGGGACGACTCGAGCCGGGAAAGATCTTCCTCGTCGACACCACCCAGGGGCGGATCATCCCCGACGAGGAGATCAAGGCCGACCTCGCGGCGCAGCAGCCCTACCAGGAGTGGCTCGACGACGGACTCGTGCACCTCGACGATCTTCCCCCGCAGTTCCCGCTCGTCCCGCAGCACAGCTCTGCGGTGCAGCAACAGCGCATGTTCGGCTACACCGAAGAGGACCTACGGCTGATCATCGCGCCGATGGCGCGCAACGCGGTCGAGTCGCTGGGCTCGATGGGCACCGACACGCCGGTGCCCGTTCTCTCCGACCGCCCGCGCATGCTGTACGAGTACTTCAAGCAGCTCTTCGCGCAGGTCACGAACCCGCCCCTCGACGCGAACTTCGAAGCGCTCGTCACGTCGCTCAATTCCGCGCTCGGGCCTGAAGGCAACCTGCTCGACCCTCGCCCCGAGTCGTGCCGGCAGATCGTGTGCCCCACGCCCGTGCTCACCAACGAAGAGCTCGCCAAGCTGCGGTACATCGACGATGCCGAATCGGCCGTACCCGGATTCCGTCCGTTCACCGTCTACTGCCAGTATCCCGTCGCCGAGGGCGGCGAGGGACTCCGCATGGCGATCGACAACGTGCGCACGCAGGTGAGCGAAGCAATCGCGGACGGCGCCAACCTCGTCATCCTCTCCGATCGCTATGCCGACGTCGAGAACGCGCCGATCCCGGCGCTGCTCGTCACCGCAGCGGTGCACCACCATCTCGTGCGCGAGAAGACGCGCACGCGTGTCGGACTCGTCGTCGAGACCGGTGAGGCCCGCGAGGTGCATCACTTCGCACTGTTGTTGGGCTACGGCGCGGGCGCGATCAACCCGTACCTCGCGTTCGACACCATCCGCGACCTCTGCCGGGAAGGCATCCTCAGCGGGATGACCGAGCGCAAAGCCGTCAAGAACTACGTCAAGGCGGCCGGCAAGGGGATCCTGAAGGTGATGTCCAAGATGGGCATCTCGACCGTCGCCTCCTACACGGGCGCACAGATCTTCGAAGCCGTGGGACTGCAGCGCGCGCTCGTCGACGAGTACTTCACGGGAACTGCGTCGCGCATCGAGGGAATCGATCTCGACGTCATCGCCGAAGAGGTCGGCCGCCGCCACAACATCGCGTACCCCGACCGTCCGACCGAGTTGGCGCACCGCGAGCTGATGGTCGGCGGGGAGTACCAGTGGCGGCGCGAAGGCGAGTACCACCTGTTCAATCCCGACACCGTGTTCAAGTTGCAACATTCGACGCGCTCGGGCCGCTACGACATCTTCAAGCAGTACACGAAGCTGGTAGACGACCAGTCGCGGCGTATCGCGACGCTGCGCGGCCTGTTCGAGTTGCGGGTCGGCGCCCGGGCGGCGATCCCGATCGACGAGGTCGAGCCCGTCTCGGCGATCGTCAAGCGTTTCTCCAGCGGTGCGATGAGCTACGGGTCGATCTCGAAGGAAGCGCACGAGAACCTCGCAATCGCGATGAACCGGCTCGGTGCGCGCTCCAACACCGGGGAGGGCGGCGAGGACCCCGATCGTTTCGTCCGCGACGCGAACGGCGACTCGCGTCGCAGTGCGGTGAAGCAAGTGGCGTCGGGTCGTTTCGGCGTGACGAGCGAGTACCTCGTGAACGCGGACGACCTGCAGATCAAAATGGCGCAGGGTGCGAAGCCGGGCGAAGGCGGCGAGTTGCCCGGCCACAAGGTGTACCCGTGGATCGCGAAGACGCGGCACTCGACACCGGGAGTTGGGCTCATCTCGCCGCCGCCGCATCATGACATCTATTCGATCGAGGATCTCAAGCAGCTCATCCACGATCTGAAGAACGCGAACGACCGCGCCCGCGTGCACGTGAAGCTGGTTGCCGAGGTCGGCGTCGGAACCGTTGCGGCCGGCGTATCGAAGGCGCACGCGGACGTTGTGCTGATCTCCGGTCACGACGGCGGCACCGGCGCGGCCCGGCTCACTTCGATCAAGCATGCCGGAGCACCGTGGGAGCTCGGCCTGGCCGAAACCCAGCAGACGTTGCTGCTCAACGGTTTGCGCGACCGGATCGTCGTCCAGGTCGACGGGCAGCTGAAGACGGGTCGCGACGTCGTCATCGCGGCGCTGCTCGGGGCCGAGGAGTTCGGGTTCGCGACCGCACCGCTCGTCGTGAGCGGCTGCATCATGATGCGCGTCTGCCACCTCGACACGTGCCCGGTCGGTGTCGCGACGCAGAACCCGGAGCTGCGCAAGAAGTTCTCCGGCAAGCCCGAGTTCGTCGTCAACTTCTTTGAATTCATCGCGGAAGAGGTACGCGAGCATCTCGCGGCGCTCGGGTTCCGGTCGCTGGAGGAGGCGATCGGTCACGTGGAGATGCTCGACGTCGAGCACGCAGTCGAGCACTGGAAGGCGCGCGGACTCGACCTGTCGCCGATCCTCGCCCCGCCGGTGAACAAGTACGGACAGACGATGTTCTGCTCGCGCGGGCAGGATCACGGGCTCGACAAGGCGCTCGACCGGCAACTGATCGCGGACGCGCGCGCCGTGCTCGCTTCGGGCGAAGGCCAGCTGCGGCACTCGTACCCGATACGCAACACGAACCGCACGGTCGGCACGATGCTGGGCGCGGAGATCACGCGCCGGTTCGGTGGTGCGGGGCTGGCCGACGGCACGATCGATCTGACGTTCCACGGTTCGGCCGGCCAGAGCTTCGGCGCATTCGTGCCGCGTGGCATGGTGCTGCGGCTCGAGGGTGACGCGAACGACTACTTCGGCAAGGGCCTCTCGGGGGGCACGCTCGTGCTGCGCCCGGCCCGCACCGCGAAGTTCGTCGCGGAGGAGAACATCATCGCGGGCAACGTGATCCTCTACGGCGCCACCGCGGGAAACGTCTTCATCCGGGGTCTCGTCGGGGAGCGATTCTGCGTGCGTAACTCCGGCGCGACCGCAGTCGTCGAAGGGGTCGGAGACCACGGTTGCGAGTACATGACCGGCGGGCGCGCGGTGATCCTCGGGCCGACGGGCCGCAACTTCGCGGCGGGAATGAGCGGCGGCTTCGCGTACGTGTTCGACCCCGACCGCTCGTTGTTCCTGCGTATCAACCGGGAGATGGTCGACCTCGACGTCGTCGACGACGAGGACGCCGACTGGTTGCGCGGTGTGGTCACGATGCACATGGAGCTCACGGGCTCGGTGATCGCAGAGCACCTGCTGTCGAACTGGCACGAGAACGTATTCCAGTTCACGAAGATCTTCCCGAAGGACTACAAGCGTGTGCTCGAAGCCCAACGCGACGCCATCGAGCGCGGTGTCGACGTGGACGAAGCCGTCATGGCCGCTGCTCGAGGATGAGGATTACGCGGCCGGTAGCGAAGGCGATGTGGTGAGGGGACTGTCAGTGGAGCGACGCGTGGTGGAGCGGCGAGCGAAGGTCGAAGGCCGGAGTGAGCTCGCCGGAGTCCTGAGCGTGAAGCCGGCCGGGTATCCCGGCCGGTAGCGAAGGCGACAAAGAGATATGGGGGAGACTTCGGGCTTCATGAAGCACGAGCGGGAGCTGCCGAAGCGGCGGCCGATCCCGGTGCGCATCGCCGACTGGCAGGAGGTCTACGAAGACTTCCCGGCCGAGAAGGCGCGTACGCAGGGCGCGCGTTGCATGGACTGCGGCATCCCGTTCTGCCACACGGGCTGCCCGCTCGGGAACCTCATTCCCGAGTGGAACGACCTCGTCTACCGTGACCGCTGGGAGGCCGCGGCCGATCGTCTGCACGCGACGAACAACTTCCCGGAGTTCACCGGCCGGTTGTGCCCGGCGCCGTGCGAGGCGGCGTGCGTCCTCGGCATCAACGAACCGCCGGTGACGATCAAACAGATCGAGGTCGAGATCGTCGACCGCGCGTGGGAGGACGGATTCGTCCGTCCGGTCCTCGTCGACCAGAAGACCGGAAAGCGCGTCGCGGTTGTCGGTAGCGGTCCGGCCGGGCTCGCGGCGGCACAGCAGCTGACGCGCGCCGGCCACGACGTCACCGTCTTCGAGCGCGCCGATCGCATCGGCGGTCTGCTGCGTTACGGCATCCCCGAGTTCAAGATGGAGAAACGCCATCTCGACCGCCGCATCGCGCAGATGGAAGCCGAAGGCACGCGGTTCCAGACCAAGGCGAACGTCGGTGAGAACGTACCCGTCACCGACCTCCAGCAGTTCGACGCGGTCGTCCTCGCGGGCGGGGCGACGGCTTGGCGCGACCTTCCCGTTCCCGGCCGCGAGCTCACCGGTGTGTACCAGGCGATGGAGTACCTGCCGTGGGGCAACCGCGTCCAGCAAGGTGACATCAACGAATCGCCCGTCTCGGCGGCGGGTAAGCGCGTCGTGATCATCGGTGGCGGTGATACCGGCGCCGACTGCCTCGGCACCGCGATCCGCCAGGGAGCGGCCGATATTCACCAGTTCGAGATCCTGCCCCGGCCGCCGGACGAGCGGGTCGACTCGATGCCCTGGCCGACCTACCCGATGATCTATCGCGTCTCGTCCGCGCACGAGGAAGGCGGCGAGCGCGTCTACGCGGTGAACACCGAGTGCTTCCTCGGCGACGACGACGGCAACCTCCGGGCGTTGCGCGCGCACCACGTCGAACAGAGGACGGTCGACGGCCGGATGACGTTCGACCGGATCGACGGCACCGATTTCGAGCTCCCGTGCGAACTGGTGTTGCTCGCCATGGGGTTCGTCGGACCGCAGAAGCCCGGCCTGATCGAACTGCTCGGCGTCGAGCTGAACGACCGCGGCAACGTCGCGCGCGACGAGACGTTCCGCACGAACCGGGCCAACGTCTTCGTGTGTGGCGACATGGGCCGCGGCCAGAGCCTGATCGTGTGGGCTATCGCCGAGGGCCGTTCGTGCGCGGCCGCGGTCGACGAGTTCCTGATGGGCGCCACGCTGCTTCCCGCGCCGATCACACCCGACGCCGTCCCGATGCGTTGAGCTGTCTCCGCCGGATTGGCCGGCCGGGTTGGTCCCCGGGTGCGCCCGTCTCGGGCCGTCCACCCCGGGGGGAGCGCGGCGGACGGCCCGAGCAGTGCACTGCCATCTTGTCGGAGGCGCGTTTCGGGCACCCGGCGTGTATGCGTCGGGAAGATGAACGACTTCCCTGTTTCAACTACCGTGCGTGAACCCTGCGCGCGTCGCGTACCACAGCAGCTCCTCGACCAGCTCGTCGAGCGCGGCGTTTGCGAGTACCTCCAGGTCGCGGCCGTTCTCACCCCAAATGGGGGAGACCGCGCCGGCCGCTTCCAGGCTCACGGCGACCTCGTCGTCGGCATGTGGTTGGGCACGAACCACCGCCGGGGTAACCGTGCGGCCGGTTCGGTGCCACAGCCGCGCCGTCGTCGTCCACACCGACGACTGCGACGTGAACGAGGCCGCGATCTCGATGGTGCCGCGGCCTCCCAACGTCCAGCGCAGGGCTGTAGCGCTCGCATCGCGGCGGAACCGGAGCAGGACGTCACCGAGGAGCGCGCCATCGATCGGCAGTGCGCGCGCAACGCGGATGCCTACGGCACTCATCCCTACCCCTCCCCGGACCCTTCCTCCGAGTGTCTCCCGACCCAAGGCATCGGCGCCTTCGCCGGGGGACTGAACCCCGATGCGGCGCGGAGGCGGGTCGGAGGCGGCGCGGAGGACTTCATGCCCGCCTCGTCCCATACGATCCGGGCATGTTCGAATGGCCCGAAGAGCTCCAGATGGTGCGCGAGACGGTGCGCCAATTCGTCGACAGCGAGATCCGACCGCACCGGGAGGAGCTCGAGCACGGCGACCTCCCGCCCTACGACCTGCTGCGCAAGATGTACAAGACCTTCGGCATGGACGCGCTCGCGGCCGACGGCTTCGACAAGCGCATCGCGGCCGAGGAGGCCGCGGCCGCGGGGAACGGTTCGGCGTCGGCGCCGGATCGCGGGGAGTCCCGGGGCGGCGGGGGGTACACGCTGCTGCCGATCATCGAGCTCTGCAAGTGTTCGCCCGGCATGGTCACCGCGCTCGGGGTGTCGGTCGGCCTGACCTCGGCCGCGATCAATGCGAAGGGCACGATCGCGCAGCGAAAGCGCTGGGCGCGCGACCTCCTGACCCTCGACAAGATCGGCGCGTGGGCGATCACCGAGCCGAACTCCGGTTCCGACGCGTTCGGCCAGATGGCATCGACGGCGCGGCGCGACGGCGACGAATATCTGCTGAACGGCTCGAAGACGTTCATCACAAACGGCCCGTATGCCGACACGATCGTCTTCATCTGCAAGCTCGACGAGGGCAATCCGCCGGCCGACCGTACGGTGTTGCAGTTCGTCCTCGACAGAGGGATGCCCGGACTCGAGCAGTCGAAGCCGCTGCGGAAGATGGGGTTGCACTCGTCACCCACGGGAATGCTCTTCCTCGACGACGTGCGCGTCGGGCGCGATCGTCTCCTGGGCGAGAGCGAGGAGATCTTCCGCGGCCGGGGCGGGCGCGAGGCGAGCAAGGCGACCTTCGTCATCGAGCGGTCGGGCGTCGCGGCCATGGCCCTCGGCATGATCGAACGCTGTCTCGAGAAGTGCGTCGCGTACGCGAAGGAGCGCGAGCAGTTCGGCCGGCCGATCGGCGACTACCAGCTGATCCAACTGAAGCTGGCGAGGATGGAGGTCGCCCGCCTGAACGTCGAGAACCTCGTGTTCCGTGTCCTCGAGTCGTCGCAGGCGGGCAAGCCGATGTCGCTGTCCGAGGCCTCGGCGATGAAGCTCTACTCCGCAGGCGCAGCCGTCGAGGTCGCGCTCGAGGCCGTGCAGTTGTTCGGCGGTAACGGCTACATGGCCGAATACGAGGTCGAGCAGCTGGCGCGCGACGCGAAGGTGCTCCAGATCTATGCGGGCACCGACGAGATCCAGGTCGGCCAGATCGCGCGCGCGCTGCTCGCGTAGCAACCGACCGGAGACGCGCTCGCCGTGCCGGTCGAACCGCCGCCGTGTGCGTGGGACTTTCCTGATCCGTCCTCGCCGGACGTCATCGACGAGATCGTGGCCGTCGGTGCCGACCTGGAGCCGGGCACGCTGCTCGCGGCATACCGGCGCGGCCTCTTCCCGATGTACGCGGGTCGGATGCTCGCGTGGTGGTCGCCGGATCCGCGCGGGATCATCCCGCTCGACGGTTTCCGGTGCAGCCGTTCGCTACGTCGGTCGATCCCGCGGTTCGAGATCAGGGTCGATTCGGCATTCGTCGATGTGATGCTCGGATGCGCCGACCCGCGCCGGCCGCACGGATGGATCGATCGCCGTTTCGTCGACGCGTACACGCGCCTGTACGAGCTCGGCTGGGCGCACTCTGTCGAGGCGTGGCGCGATGGTGTCCTCGCCGGCGGTCTCTACGGCGTTCGCATCGGCGACCTGTTCGCCGGCGAATCGATGTTCCATCGGGTGACGGACGCGTCCAAGGTCGCGTGCTGGGCGACCGTGGAACTGTTGACGATGGATGGTGCGTCGCTCTTCGACGTGCAGTGGACCACGCCCCACCTCCGGTCGCTCGGCGCGGTAGACGTCGCGCGCGAGGTCTATCTCGGCTTGGTAGCGTCGACGGTCATGGAGCGCGTTCAGATCTTTCACAACCCCTCGTGCAGCAAGTCGCGCGGCGCGCTCGAGATCCTCGAGGCTCACGGCGTCGACGCGCAGGTCGTGCGCTACCTCGACGCGCCGCCCGATCGCGTCACACTCGAACGCATTCTCGACGCGATCACCGACGACCCGATCGCGCTCGTCCGTACCGGCGACCCGAAGTTCAAGGCGGCCGGTCTGTCGAAGGCCGACGTGCAGTCGCGCGACCAAGTGATCGACGTCCTGCTCCGACATCCCGAGATCATGCAGCGCCCGGTGGTGTTCGTCGGCGACCGCGCGGTGATCGCGCGCCCGTCGGAGAAGGTGCTGGAGCTGCTGGGCTGACCAACGTACCCAGGAGCTACAACGAGTCGGTCCTCCCCGAGATCGCGATCGTCTCCACCGGCGTCACCCGCACGAGGAGCTCCTCGGGGACCGCCTTGCGGCGCCCGAACTCCTGGGCCTGCTCGCCGTCGGACGGGTTGGTCGCCACAGGCCAACGGTAACCTCCGGTGCCATGACGATGCTCTCAGTCGAAGACGTGCGCGCCGAGGTGAAGGCGTGGCTCGAAGAGACCTGGAACCCCGACCTCACGGTAGGCGAGTGGTGGGACGTGCTCGCCCGTTCGGGTTACGCGGCGCCGACGTTTCCCACCGACACGTGGGGCAAGGGCTGGCCGCGCGATCTCGCGCTCGCGGTGAGCGAGACGATCTCCGAGCACGGCGCGATCGGGCCCCCCGCCGGCCTCGGCTACTTGCTCGCCGCGCCGACGATCGTCGCCCACGGCAGCGAGCGCCAAAAGCGCGAGGACCTACTGCGCATCCTCAACGGCCAGGACGCGTGGTGCCAGCTGTTCTCCGAGCCGGGCGCGGGTTCCGACCTCGCGAGCCTCGGAACGAAGGCGATCAACGACGGCGAGGAGTGGATCATCACCGGCCAGAAGGTGTGGACCTCCACCGCGCAGCTGTGCAACGTCGGCATGTTGATCGCGCGCACCGCGCCCGAGCTCCCGAAGCACAAGGGAATCACGTACTTCCGGTTCGACATGCAGCAACCCGGCGTGGAGATCCGCCCGCTCCGTGAGATGACCGGGCGCGCGCTGTTCAACGAAGTGTTCATCGACGGAGCGCGTGTGCGCGACCAAGACATCATCGGCGGCCTCAACAACGGCTGGGCGGCCGCGAACACCACGCTCATGGCCGAACGGGCCGGTCTCGGCACGGGTGGATCCGGCGCCGCCGGTAACGCGTTCCCCGGCCCGATCGCGAAGCAGCTCGACGACCGGGCGGGCGATCATGTCGGCCAAGTGCGCACGGGCGGAACGGGCGGCGGCGGG
>DATJAA010000287.1:0-29396 GCA_035516815.1 Acidimicrobiia bacterium
GCCGAGCGCGACGAAGAACCAGTTCGGCAGCCGCGGAAAGGCGCCGAACGGGATGCGCGCGACGAGCAGCTCGACCGCGACGACCGCGGAAGCGACGCCGAGCATGCGCCACGTCGGCGAAATCGAGACCATCAGTGCGAGTTCCGCGGCGATGAGCAGCTTGGTGCCCGCCCACAGCCGGTGAACGGGAGAGTCGCCGGGTACGAGCCGGAGGAAGGTCAGCTCGGTCTCGCGGCGGGGGCGTCTGCGCTCGCGTGTGGTCATTGTCGCGGTGCTCATGGCTGAGCCTCCGGCACCGCGTCCTCGAGAGGCTCGTCGCGCGCGATGCGCCCGGCCTCCAGCTCGACGACGCGGTCGACGAGCCCGGCGGGAAGGTCTCGGTCGTGCGACACGACGACGAGCGCGATGTCGGCGCGCCGTCGCACCTCGGTGAGCACCGCGTCGAGCTCGGCGCGGCCGTCGGCATCGAGCCCGGCGAACGGCTCGTCGAGCACGATCGCGCGCGGCCTCCCCGCCAAGACTCCCGCGAGCACGACGCGCCGCATCTGCCCGCCGCTCAGCTCGTCGACGCGTCGTCCGGCGAAGACCCACGGATCGAGACCGACGGCCGAAAGCGCGGTGCGGGCGTCGTTCTCGGTCGCGCCGGCGGCGCCGCGCACCTCGTCGATCACCGTCGGTCGGAGCAGCTGAAGGCGGGCGTGCTGGAACGACAGGCCTACGCGACCGACCTGGCTCGTGATCGGCTGATCGTCGAGGCGTGCGAGCCCCTCGGTGGGTGCGATGAGCCCGGCGATGATCCACGCGAGCGTCGACTTGCCCGAACCGTTGTGGCCGACCACGACGATCGCCTCGCCGGACCGGATCGTGAGGTCCACGTCGGTCAGCGCGCGGTTCGCCCAGGGGGTGTTGCGCGAGTAGACGTGTCCAACGCCGGCGAGCGTGATGATGGGTGCACCGATGGCCGCCGGCGCGCGGCGCGGCGCGTGCGTGCCGTCGTCGGTGCGCAGACGGGGCGTCGCGGTGACGACGCGACCTTCGGCGAGGGTGATCAGTCGATCGGCGACCGCCGCTTCGGCCGCCCGGTGGGTGACGTGCACGACTCCCATGCCGTCGTCGCGCGCGAGATCGCGCAGGATGTCGACAAGGAGGGCGCGTCCGGCGGAATCCACCATTGCCGTCGACTCGTCGGAGATGAAGAGCCTGGGTTCGCGCGCGAGCGCAGCTGCGATCGCGAGGCGCTGGAGCTCGCCGCCCGACAGTGTCGACGTCTCTCGATCGGCGAGCGCGCGCATACCGACGCGGTCGAGCAGCACATCGACGTCGACGCGTTCCGGTGCGGACATCCCCCACACGACGTCGTCGCGCACGCGTACGCCGAGCACTTGTGCCTCGGGGCGCTGAAACACGATCGCGGTGCCTCCGCGGCGTCCGAGCCCGGCCGGACCGGGCCGCTCCACCGTGCCGGCGGTCGGGCGACGCCGTCCGGCCAGGACGCGTGCCAGCGTCGACTTGCCCGAGCCGTTGGCGCCGACGACACCGACGAGCTCGGCCTCGTTGATGTCGATGGTCACTCCCGCGAGCGCGTCGACGTCGGCGTTCGGATACCGGAAGCGAACGTCCTGCAGGCTGACGGGTAACGGTTGCGGCCGCGTGTCCGGGTCGGCGGCCGCCGCCGGCCCGTCTTCATCGACCACCGCGTCGCCGAACGCGCCGCGCACGCGCCGCAGTGCCGGCGTGGAAAGGCCCTGCGCGACCCAGATGCCGAGCCAGATGAGGAAGAAGAGCACGATCGGCACGCTGATCCACCAGTCGCGCACCGTCCACGAGATCAGCCGGTCGCCGGAGTCGGCGACGCGGTCGAGGCCGATGTTGCGCATGAGATGGAACAGCCCGTTCCATCCGTTGCGGATCTGGTCGAGCGCGAGCTCACGCAGATTCGAGAACACGAAGAGCGCGAGATCGGTGATGACGGCGGCGACCGGCCATATCACGGAGAGCCCGACGAACATCGTGCGGCGGCGGCTCCAGTTCCGCCGGTCGCCCGCGCCGACGAGCGCACCGAGCGCAGCGCACGCGCCCATCGAGGTGAACGCCGCGCTCCCGATCACCAGGAAGCCCACGACGGAAGCCGCGAGCGCGCCGACCATTACCGCGCGCAGCCGGTGCCGAGCTGCCACGACCGAGAGTGGAACGACCGCGGCGGCGAGCAGGGCGCCGCCGAACGGGACCACCTGGCCCACGACCGTGAGCGCGAGCGACACGTCGGCGAGCACGACGGCCTCGGCGAGCTCACCCGGTGTGAGGCGGCCGTGCCTCACGGGTGTCGCTCGCGGCCGTCGCATCCCGACAGGTTCGCGTACTCGGGATGCTCTTCCGTCCCGCCCCCACTCGGGCGGGACGGAAGGAGCTGATCTGGCTCGCGACCAGGCACTTCGGGCGCGGCCCAGACCCGAACTCGCTAGAGCGGCGGCCCGACGACGAGCTTGACGGCGGCGCTGTGCGTCCCGCCCGACGAGTCGGACCAGCCGACCTGGACCGTGTCACCCGCGTGGAAGTTGGCCAGCGCCGTGCGCAGCGAAGCCGAATCGGTGACCGACTTCCCGTCGATCGAGGTGATCACATCGCCATCGGCGATGCCCTGAGCGCTCGCGCCCGTGTTGTTCTCGACACCGACTACCAACGCTCCCGACGCGGACTGGCCCGAGGCGTCCTGAACCTGCACTCCGAGCAGCCCACGGTCGCCGATGAACACCTTGTCGCTCCCGTGGTTCGAGCGGATCTGGGTCACGATGTTCACGGCGTTGTCGATCGGGATCGCGAACCCGACGTCCGAGCCTTGCGAGAAGCTGCCGCCGCCGGCGGCCGCCGTGTTCATCCCGATCACGTGACCGTTGGCGTCGATGAGCGCGCCGCCGGAGTCGCCGGGCTCGATCGGCGCGTTGATCTGGATCATTCCTTCCAGAGTTTCCTGATCGCCACCCGGATCACCGGCGGTCACCTGTTGATCGAGGGCGGTGATCTGGCCCTGCGATGCCTGCGGCGTTCCGCCGCGTCCGCCGGCGTTGCCGATGGCGACGACCGGATCGCCGACCTGCAGCGCGGAAGGATCGCCGAACGTGACCGTCGGGAGGTTGGAGACGTTGTCGGTGATCTGTACCAGCGCAACGTCCTCGGTCACGTCGTAGCCGACGACCTTCGCGTTGTGGCCGGTGCTGCTGCCGCCGATGAAGACCTGGATGGTCTTCGCTCCGGCGATGACATGGTTGTTGGTCAGGACCTCGCCCGTCGAGGAGATCAGCATCCCGGTTCCGGCGGCGCGACCGCCGTCGATCGTCGTGTCGATGTTGACGAGCGCGGGATCGACCTTCGATGCGATCGACGCCGTGTTGAGCGTGCCCGATCCGGACGGGACGGTGTTACCCGTGCCGTTGTTGCCGGTGCCGTTGTTACCGGTGCCATTGCCGAGACCGCTGCTGCCGTTGCCGTTGTTGCCGAATCCGTTGCTCCCGCTGTTGGGGAATCCACCGAATCCGTTGCCGTTGTCGGACGGCGCGCTTCCGGCACTGAAGGTGCTCGTGTTCGTGTTGTCGTGCACCGCCACGGCGACACCTGCGCCGACGCCGGCCGACGCGAGGACGAGCGCGAGCGCGGCAACGAACGCCAGCGCGCGCCGGCGCTTCGGCGGCGCCGGTTCGCTCGGCGCGGTGACTGCGCCGGCGGGTGGAACGGGCGGCCAGCCTGCGGGCGCGGCGCTTCCCCATGTCGGCGGTGGGCCCCACGCGCCGCCGGTCGCGCCGGGGTCGGGCGCGTAGGGGTTCGTCGCGTACGGGTTCGGGGTGTACGGGCCGGAGGGCGACGCGCCGGGGGCCGGGATCGGCTCGAACGCGACCGGGGGATACGGGTGCGTGGGCGGGTTGGTCGCCGGGTTCGGCTGGGTCGGCGGCCAGGCGACCGTCGCGTTCTCGGCCGTGACCTCGCTCCCGGCGTCGGATGCCGCGGCTGGTTCGGGCGTCTCCGGCGTCGCCGGCCAGGTGTACTGCGGCCAGCTGTGCTCGGAAGCTGCAGGGGGAGTCGCCGGGGGAGTCGCGGCGGTGGGCTCGCCGTCGGCGGCGTTCCAGTTCTGATCCGATTCACTCATCGGTGCGTGCCTCGAGTTCGTGATTCGCGCCCGGGGGTGGCGCGCCTGCACGGATAATGGCCGGTCGTGATGAGAGCCTGCTGTGAGGTTCCTGGACGATGCGTCACAACATGCGTCACAACATCAGGGTCTCGCCGTACCGGCGCGTGACTCGAGGTTAGAGGCTGTCGCGGCTGCTCCGGTCCCGGCGAGCAGCGGCGGCCGCGTCGCCCATTACGACCAAAGCGGTTCCGGCACCTCGAAACCGACCGGGTCGCCCCAACGGTTGCGAAACGAGACCTCGTGCACGGGCCGGCGCGGGGCAACGCCCCATTTCCCGGTCGGGTAGCCGAAGGTGACGCACGACGAGAACAGCCAGCCATCCTGCTTGGGGACGCCGAGAATCTCGAGCACCTTGTCGACCTGGAACATGAAGACGCTCGTGAGCGACGAGCCGACTCCCTCGGCACGCGCCGCGAGCATCGCCGACCAGGTCGACGGGAAGATCGAGCCACCCGTCGGATCGAACTGCACGAAGCTGAACAAGATCAGCGGGTACTCCTCGAAGTGATCGGCAAGGTGTTGCGCCGACCGCTGGATGCGGAGGAGCTCCGCGCTTTCGGGATCCTCCGGGTTCGCGTTCGCCGCGTCGAGACGATCCTTGTAGATGGTGACCCACAGCTGTGCGAGACACTCGCGATAGATCGGTCCGAGCTGCGCCTTGATCCCGGCGTCGTCGACCAGCATGAAGCGCCAGTTCTGCGTGTTGCCGCCGCTGGGCGCCCGTACCGCTGCGTCGAGGATGCGTCGCTGCACGTCGATCGGAATCGGATCGGGTTTGCAACGGCGCATCGCGCGCGTCGTGTACAGCGCTTCGTAAACGTCCATGGATCGCTCCGTCGTTCGGTGTGCTACCAGGCGTAGGCCTCGGGCGCGCGACCGCCCGGGCCCGGGAAGATCTCGTCGAGCGTCGAGAGGGTCGACTCGTCGAGGGTGAGCTCGACGGCGCGCAGCGAGGCGCCCTCCAGCTGTGCCATCGTGCGTGGGCCGATGATCGGAGCGGTGACCTCGTGTTGGTGCAGCAACCACGCGAGCGCGACCGCCGCCGGTTCCTCGCCCAGCTCGGCGCAAAACTTCTCCCATCGTTCGAGTTGGGGCCGGATGCGTTCGTAGCGCGGTTGGACGGACTTACGGCGCGCGGTGTCGCCACTGGTGACCATCCCGCCGAGCATCCCGCCCGCGAGCGGGCTCCACGGGATAACTCCGAGGCCGTAGAAGCGGCAAGCCGGGAGCACCTCGAGCTCGATGGTGCGCGAGGCGAGGTTGTACAGGCTCTGCTCGCTCACCAGGCCGAGGAAGTTGCGCGACTTCGCGGCTTCGTTGGCCTGCGCGATGTGCCAGCCCGCAAAGTTGCTGCTCCCGACGTAGAGCACCTTGCCCTGCTGAACGAGCGTCTCCATCGCCTGCCAAACCTCGTCCCATGGCGCGCTGCGATCGATGTGGTGCATCTGGTAGAGATCGATGTGGTCGGTCTGCAGGCGGCGAAGACTCTCTTCACACGCGGAGCGGATGTTGCGGGCGGACAGCCCGCCGTCGTTCGGCCAATCCGTCATCGGGCCGAAGACCTTGGTCGCGAGCACGACCTTCTCGCGGCGGCCACCGCCCTGTGCGAACCAGTTGCCGATGATCGTCTCCGTGGCTCCGGGCGTCTTCGGTCCGCCGTAGCGGTTCGCGGTATCGAAGAAGTTGATGCCGTGTGCCAGCGCGCGGTCCATGATCGCGAAGGCGTCGGGCTCGCTCGTGAGTGGCCCGAAGTTCATCGTTCCGAGGCAGACCGGGCTCACTCGCAAGGCAGTGCGTCCGAGACGTCGATATTCCATTTCGAGTCCTCCTGCTTGTGGAGTCGGCCGGACCGAGCCGAAGTTACCCATCCACGGGTGGCCGGCACCACCGCGGTTTGCGGCGGCCGGAGCCGTGAAGTCAGTCTCTTCCGGTGAGGAACCTGGTCGTACGGTTCGTTTGCGTCGCGGCGACGGCGGTACTCGTCGGGTGCTCGTCGTCGTCCTCGTCGTCCCACGCGCCGACAACCGCGGCTTCGAGCGCGGCGCCGATTACCACCGGCATGGCGGTGTCATCGGGTCCGCACTCGATCGGTCACGTCTTCGTGATCAATCTCGAGAACGAGGATTACGAGTCGACGTGGGGCGCAGGCTCGCCGGCGCGCTATCTGAACACGGTGCTCGTGCCGAAAGGCGAGCTCCTCACGCAGTACTTCGCCGTCGGGCACGAGAGCCTCGACAACTACATCGCCGAGATCAGCGGTCAGTCGCCCAACCCCTCGACGCAAGCCGACTGCGTGAAATACGTCGACTTCGCGTCGAAGGGCGTCGGCGCGAACGGCCAGGCCCTCGGGCAGGGCTGCGTGTACCCGAAGTCTGTGAGCACGATCGCCGACCAGTTGAGCCGCGCGGGAAAGACGTGGCGCGCGTACCAGGAGGACATGGGCACCCCGTGCCGCCATCCCGCGCTCGGCGGCATCGACACGACGATCGTCGCGAAGCCCGGAGACATGTACGCGACTCGGCACGATCCCTTCGTGTATTTCCATTCGATCATCGACTCACCGTCGTGCACGCGGGACGTCGTCGACTTCCGGCATCTCGCGACCGATCTGCGCTCGGTCGCGGCGACACCGAACCTGGTGTTCATCACGCCGAACGTGTGCCACGACGGGCACGACTCGCCGTGCGTCGATGGGCAACCGGGCGGCCTCGTCTCAGCCGACCGTTTCCTCGCGGCCGAGGTTCCGAAGATCCTCGCGTCGCCCGCGTACAAGGCCGACGGCCTGCTCGTGATCACGCTCGATGAGGCCGCCACCTCCGATACCACGGCGTGTTGCCATACGCCACCCGCGCCGAACACGGCCCGTCCCGGACTGAACGGACCGGGCGGCGGCCGGATCGGCACGCTGCTGCTGTCGCGCCGCGTCAAAGCCGGGACGACGGACGCGACGCCCTACAACCATTACGCCCTGCTGTGCAGCATCGAGGACATCTTCGGGCTTGCGCACCTCGGCATGGCCGGGGCCCCCGGTCTCACCTGCTTCGGCAAGGACGTCTACGGGGCGTCCGCCGGGGGCGCGCCGTAGCGGGCGGCCCCGCCGGGAGCGTTCGCTCCGGGTGACGGGGAGCGGCTTCACCCTTCGCGGGCGATGTCCAATCGGTGGGCCGTCGCCGTATCGTTTCGCCGACCGACTCGAGAGGCCAGTCCGTGCGACGTATCCGCATGTGGTCCCATTGGTCGGGCGGAGTGATCATCGCGAGTGTCGCGTGTGCGCTCTGTGCCGGCATTGGCGTGACCGTCGCGAGCGCGGCGCGCTCGTCGTCGTTCCCGGCCGCGACGCGAGACCGGGCGCGAACCGTTGCCGACGCAACCCGAGCGCGGCGTGCCGCGCTCATGTCCGCGCTCAGCTTCCGACCCGCGCCGGGCGCGGTGGGCGTGACCTTGGATGCGCCGGTGGTCGTGCAGGCGCGCACGGGCCGGTTGATATCGGTGCGGGCGACGACCGCTACCGGTACGCCGATTGCCGGCAGACTGACCGCAGCCGGACGCCGGTGGCTGGCGGACGCGCCGCTGCTCCCACGAACCACCTATCGGGTGACCGCCACCGTCGCCGCGGCGGGGCTGGCGGCGCGGCTGACGTCGACGTTCCAAACGCTCACGCCGGCCGCGAGTGTCGGCGCGACGATCTTTCCGGGCCCCGGCCTGTCGGTCGGTGTCGCGCAGCCGATCGTCATCCGGTTCGACCACTTCATCACGAACGGGTGGTCGCGCGCCGCTGTGCTCAGCCACCTCACGGTGACCGAGTCGATGCCGGTACCCGGCGGATGGCATTGGTTCAGCGACGACGAGCTGCATTTCCGGCCGCAGGGATTCTGGCCTAGCGGCGAAAAGGTCACCGTGGTGTCGGATCTGGCCGGCTGGAGCGCGGGTGACGGTCTCTGGGGCGAGGGCGTCGGCCTCTCGCAGTTCACGATCGGCGACGCCCGCGTGTCGATCGCGAACCTCGCGACGCACGAGATGACGGTCACGGACAACGGCAAGGTCATCGCGACCTACCCGTTCAGCGGCGGCCGGGAAGACGACCCGACGATGAACGGTGTGCACATCGTGCTCGACCGATCGAGCGTCGTGCGCATGATCTCGTCGACGAACGGCATCCCGGTGAACTCGCCGGACGGTTACGACGAGCTCGTCTACTCCGATGTGCACATCAGCGACAGCGGCGAGTATGTGCACGCGGCCCCGTGGTCGGTCGCCGCGCAAGGGCACAGGAACGTGTCGCACGGGTGCATCAATCTCAGCCCCGCCGACGCGTTGACCTTCATGGGTTTCAGCCGCGTCGGCGACGTCGTCTGGGTGGTAGGCGGCCCGCGGCCCCCCGCGCCGGGCGATCACGGCGTAATGGATTGGGACACGCCGTGGAGCGACTGGACGCCGGCGGTCGTGCACGGAGTGACACCGCCGCCCGCGAAGCCCAAGGCGAAGCATCCGCCCGTCGCGCATCCGTCCTTCGCGCGCGTGAGGTAGCCGGTCTCCGGCATCGGGTACGCGCAGGGACGCGGCCCGCGTCGCTACTTGTCGAGCTCCGGGATGACGTGGGTGCCGAGCAGCTCGATGGAGTGCATCACCTGCTCGTGCGGGATGTTGTAGGGATTCAAGAGGCAGAACAACAGCTCGCACCCGACGGCTTCGTACCGCTTGCAGATCTCGATGCAGCGATCGGGATCACCGACGACGCCGGCGCCGGTGTCGTAGAGGTAGTCCATGTTGAGATGGTCGAAATATCCGGCCAGCTCGCCCTGACGCGCCTCGCCGGCGTAGCCGTAGTTGCCGAGTTCCTCGCCGCGGCCCTCCATCCACTCCGCGAGAGTCGCAATGTGATGCCCCGCCGTCTTCGGGTACCACACGAACGATTCCTCCGCCTCGGCGCGTGCCTGCGCGTTCGTGTCGCTGCAGTGGACCATCGTGAATGTCGCGGCCGTGTCGTTCACGAACTTCCCGACCGGCTCCTTGCAGTCGGCGAGGCCGCGGCGGTAGTTGACGATTCGCTCCTCGAGATCCTCGGGCGGGTTGCCCACGGTGAACGAAAGCAGCCCGATGCCACGCTTGCCCATCTCGTAGTGGCCGTCGACGCTCGAGGTCGCCCCCCAGATCGGAGGGTGCGGTTTCTGCAGCGGGCTCGGGTGAACGCGCCTCGGCGGCATCTGCCAGTACTTGCCGTCGAACGAGTACTCCTCGTTCGTCCAAATGCCGACGATGTGCCGCAGTGCTTCGTCCCACATCTCGCGTGTCTCGTGCGGATCGAGGCCGAAGCCTTCGATCTCGGCGCGTGTCGACGAGCGTCCCGTGCCGAACTCGACGCGGCCGTCGCTCACGAGGTCGAGGACCGCGACGCTTTCCGCCGTGCGAACAGGGTGGTTGTAGGGCTTGGGCAGGAGCCGCACGCCGTAGCCGATCCGAATGTTCTGCGTGACGGCCGCGATGTTGCCGTAGAGCACCTCGGGGTTCGAGCAGTGCGAGTACTCGTCGAGGAAATGGTGCTCGACGGTCCAGAACGAATGGAATCCCATCCGGTCGCCCAGCTTCACCTGCTCGATCGTGTCCTTGTATGCCTGGTATTCCTTCTGCGGCGTCCAGGGCTTCGCGACCGGGATCTCGTAGAACATGGCGAACTTCATGGCGCCGCAACCTACGACGGGCGACGGGGGACGGGGAAATCACCGAGACAATCCACCGGCCACGGCCGCGCTACGCGTCGTTGTGTACCGGTGCTTCCTCGTTCACATGGAGGAGCGCGGTCAGGCCCAGGAGCTCCAGGACACGGAGCGGCGCGCCGGTCGCGTGCACGATGCGGATGTCACGGCCGACGGCTTCGAGTGCGACGCGCGCGTGCGCAAGCGCTTCGACTCCCGACGAATCGATGAACGTGAGATCACGGCAGTCGATAACGAACTCGCCGTCGGTTGCCGCGATCGCCTCGTCGAGACGTCGTTCGAGCTCCTCGTAATTGGCAAGATCGAACTCGCCGCGCAGGCCCAGACAATGACGTTCGGTCACGATGCGTGACCTCCCGGAGGGTGGGGGGGGACGCTCAACGTAACGACAGAGCCTGGCATCTGCCTGTGCGAGTGCTCCTCAGACGTTGGCAATCACCGAGTCGGCGAAACGGCGGAGAAGGTCGATCTTCTCCTGCAACGGTTGTGTGTCCGGCTCGCGCGTGTACGGATAGCGGAAGCCGACGATCGCGTCGGTGACGCCGAGCGCTTCGAGTCGCTTCACGCCGTCGATCGAGAACGCGTCGAGCGAGATCGCGTGCACCTCGAACGGCTCGGCGGCGCGCCCGTACTCCGCGCGCAAGGCGTGCACGCGCTCGATCATGTTGCCGAGGTCGGCCGGATCGCCGCCCGCGTGGATCCAGCCGTCGCCCGCCCGCGCCGCGCGGCGGAGCGCGACGTCGGCGTGCCCACCGACGAGCAGCGGGATCGGCCGGTCGGGAGTCGGGCAGATCTTGCAGCGCGCGAGGTCCAGCTCGTCACCGTGGTATTCGAACCAACCGCCCGCGGTGAGGCCGCGCAATACCTCGACCATCTCGTCCATACGCTTGCCGCGCCGCGCCCAGGGCACGTCCATCGCCGCGAAGTCCTCGGGCCAGGGGCTGATACCGACGCCGAGGCGCAGCCGGTCGTCGCAGAGCACGGCGATGCTCGCGGCCTGCTTCGCCACGAGCACAACGGGTCGCACCGCGAGCTTCAGCACGAAGGTGGTGAACCTGATCGTCCGGGTACGAGCCGCGAGGTACGGGACGAGAGTGAACGGCTCGATGATCGGCTTGTCCTCGAGGAACGCCCGGTCGCCGTCGGCCGTGTAGGGGTAGCGCGTGTCCGATTCGGCCGGGAAGATGAGGCTGTCGGGTACGACGAACGAGTCGTAGCCCGCGTCCTCGGCTGCTTCGGCGAGTGGCGCGAGGAAGGTGGGATCGCAGAACGTCTCGGCGTAGCTGAAGCGCATCGTCTGATCTTGCCCCACGCGCCGCGGGTCGCGTGTACCCGGGCGCGGTCAGCCAGGGTTGCCTCGCCGCGATTCAGGCTCGGTAGACGAGGATCTCGCCGCTGTAACAGGCCACCCAGACGCGATGCTGTGTCGGCTCGTAGGCGATCCCGATGGGATGGTCGGGAACCGGGAATGTGTTCACGATGCTCAGGTCGGACGCGCGCAACACCGACACCGTGTTGGACGCGTAGTTCACGACGTACAGCGCCCGACCGTCGGACGAGATCGCCATGCTTCTCGGCTGCGTCCCGGTGGCTGTGCGCGCGACGACCTGTCCCGTCGCGGTGTCGACCGCCACGACTCGGTTGTCGCCATTGAGTGTAACGAAGAGGCGCCGGCCGTCGTGCGAGAGCACGAGATGGCGAGGAGAGTTGCCCACGCCCCGGAAGTACGAGAGCGCGAACGTCCGCAGGTCGACGCGGGCGACGTCGAACGATCCCATCACCGCGATGTACGCGACATGCTTCGTGCCGTCGATCGCGATGCCGCGGGGGTACGCCCCGAGATGGATGCGCTGCACCTCGTGCAGCGTGTTGTGATCGAGAATGCTCAGGTCGTAACTGCACCAGTTGCTGACGAGCACGTACTTGTCGTCGGGCGTCACCGCGACGTACTTCGGCACCATGCCGACCTGGCCGACCGCGTCGATCGACAGCGTCGCCAGACTCACCCGGTAGACGTAGCTCGGGCTGAGCCCCTGAGGTCCGGAACAGTTGTCGGATCCCTCCGGGCCGAAGTCGGTGCCGTACATCGAGTAGTTCGTCGCGAAGACGTAGCGGTGCGCGTGGTCGACCGCGGCCTCGACCGGCGCGCCGCGCGATATGCCAGGATGCCCGGTGATACCGAACTGCGCGAGGTCGACACTGTCGGGGATGGTCTTCACCAGCGCGCCGGATGCCGCGTCGTACACCGTCATCGTGTGTTGGTACATCATGTTCTGCGCGAAGACGAGACCGGTACCGGTCGCGGTAACCGACTTGGGCGAGATTCGACCCCTGATCGTGGTAACGGGCGTGAGGACGAAGTCGTCGGCCGGATCGTGCGGCGCGGTCGTCGTCGTCGTTGTCGTGGGTGCCGGCCGTGGCTGCAACGTCGACGGTGAGTGGCGCGCCGACGGATCCGACGCCGCCGGCGTGTTCGCGGAGCTCGGCGTCGCGGGGTCGGCTCCCGATCGGTGCGAGTCGTGGCGCGGGAGCAACACGACCACCGCGAGCCCGGCTGCGACGACGAGCGCGGCGGCGGCGACGAGGCGGCTGCGGGGCATCACGAAAGGCTACGGGCCGGACGCCGGCAGGCCGGGTTCTCTCGCCGTGGCGCACGTTGCCGAGGCATGATGGCGAGAACACAAGTCCCGTAGCGAACGAGGAGTGCACTGGTGGACGTGCGATCGATCGTTGATGTCGAACCGGAGGTCGAGCACAACGGCACGGTGCCGGTGTGGTATCTCGTGCATCCCCGTGAGATGCGCGATCTCACGAACGGCGGGCACCTCGAGCTCGTCAACGAGTTCGAGGTCGCCAACGGCGGATACGTCTACCCGCATTCGCACCCGACCCACGAGTTCTACTTCGTGATGTCGGGGCGCGGCGTCATGACGATCGACGGAGAGGACCGCGACGTTGCGCCGGGCGACTTGGTGTACATCCCGCCGGATCTCGTCCACAGCCTGCGCCCGACGGGCGGCGGCGCCATCCACTGCTTCTGCTTCGCGGTCGCGGTAGCCGGCGCGCCGGAGATCGACTACACGTCGCACTGAGGTCGTTCGCGAGGGCGCACCGCGCCGCGGGCTCAGGCCGGGCAGGGGCTTCCGGCGAGCGACTGCGACAGCGTCACCGTTCCCAGCGGCAGGTTGCGCAGGAGCGTCCAGCCGTCGCGGGTCGACGCGGCACAACCCGAGGGCGACACGGACCAGTGGCTCGTCGAATGCACTCGTAGCACGAGCTGGCCGCGTCCGGTGACGTTCAGCGTGACGCGGTCGGGCGACATCGATTGCAGCGTTGCGGGCCCGGCTACCAGGCCGTCGAAGCCGTCGACTTGCCAGACCTTCCAGTGCGTGTTGTGCCAGATCTCGTGGAGATACGGCAGGCCGTGCAGGATCAGTGAACGTTCGCCGAGCGACGAGTCGTCGAGACGCGCGTCGGGCAATGCCACGTACTTCACGCCGTTCGCGTGCAGCCACGTCCGGTACGTCGCCGGCGTCAGCGGGTCGTCGTCGGAGTAGAACAACGGGTTGTAGGCGATGTCGAGTTGGCGCTCCCAGCCGCGCGCCAACAACACGTAGGGAGCGGCATACGCCGCCTCCCAGTGCCGGTATGTCGAGGGGATCTCGACCCGGCCGACCGGTCCGCCTCGCGTCCCGAGGTAAGAGAGCAACGGCGTGTAGTAGCTCGCGTGCGTCGACGGGTCGTCGTGCGCGAAGGCGATGGTGTCGACGGCCGGGAACCACTGCCAGACGAGGAGCGGGATCGCGAGCACGGCGAGGAGCAACCGTCGGCGCGGCAGCAGCGCACAGGCGAGGAGCGGACCCGCCACATATTGGTCGAGCCGGCTGACGTTGCCGCCCAGGGCGGTCGGAACGAGGTAGGACGTGATCGCGACCAGCGCGAAGCATGCGGTTCCCCACCGCGCGGCCGGGTACCGGCGCAGTGCGATCGCGATGATCGCGCACAGGCTCAGGTCCCAGATGAGCGCCCAGGTCTCGTACGGCTCCGATCCCGCGGTGGGAAAGAGTGCCGCGATCGTCACGATGGGGACGACCGCGCCGGCGCCGACGATGAGCGCCTGCCCGCGCTGACCCCGTTGCGATGCGGCCCACGCAGCCGCGACGATCGCGAGGAAACAGCCGGCGAGCGGGCTCGCGAGCGAGCTCAGGATCGCGCACGCGAGGGCAATGGCCACCTTCCGGTGTTGGAAGGCGTAGATCGCGCCCAGCGCGAGCGCGACGCCGAACGCGTACGTCGTGCGGCCGACGATCAGGTTGATCACCGTGCCCAACGCGAACCACACACTGCCCAGCCAGGCGCCGGGACCGAACCAGAAGCGCAGGATCCGCTCGAAGACGAAGGCCGACGCGATCCCGCTCAGCGCGCCCAGCGCAAGCGGCCCGATCGGCGCACTCACGGCGGGCGCGATGACGCTGTAGCCGAGCAACGCATGGCCGCCGAACCACTGGCTGTTCCAGAGCACGAAGCCGTCGTGACGGAAGAGCTCGGTCCGGAAGATCTGCGCCGGCAGATCCGAACCGCGCCAGCCGAGCGCGATCGCGACGAGCTCGAGCGCGCCGGCGATCACCACCACGAGCACGCCCGTGCGCCAACCGTCGAAGGCGTGGGGGCTGCGCGCGGGGCGGTTGACGGTGAGAGCTCCGCTCACCGTCTACCTGCTCCGGGGACTTCGTCCGGCTCCGAACGCGAACCTCTGGTCACGCTGCTCACTCCGGCTCGACCGTAATCGTCATCCCCCGAGTCGGGCCCACCGCAACCTTGGCGCGCCCTCGACCCGGACGCTGCTTCGTTCCCGGCAGTACCGGCGCCGGATCGGGCGCTGTCCGATGTCGCCTCGGGACCCGCACTCTTCCGCATTTCTCCGCACTCTGACGTGCTCGCGGCGGAGATCGGCGGCTTTGCCGAGCGAACCGGCAGTCGGCCGAAATCCGGGATCGCAATGCGTGAGCGACCACTAGCTTCGAGCCCATGACGGGTCCGATGGTCGAGGCGCGCGCGCTCACAAAACGCTTCGGATCGTTCGTCGCGGTCGACGCCATCGACTTCGAGATCGAGCCCGGCGAGGCGTTCGGATTTCTCGGCCCGAACGGTGCGGGCAAGACCTCGACGATGCGCATGATCGGTTGCGTTTCCCCGCGCACCGCGGGCGAGCTGCGCGTCCTCGGTCTCGATCCGGCGAACGACGGCCCACAGATCCGTGCCCGGCTGGGTGTGGTGCCTCAGGAGGACAACCTCGACACGGAGCTGACCGTCTGGGACAACCTGATGATCTATGGCCGCTACTTCGACCTGCCGCGCTCGGAGATCCGCGACCGGTCGAACGAGCTGCTCGAGTTCGTGCAGCTGAGCGACCGGCGCGACTCGAGGGTCGACCCGTTGTCGGGTGGTATGAAGCGCCGGCTCACGATCGCGCGATCACTGATCAACCGCCCCGAGGTGCTGTTGCTCGACGAGCCCACGACCGGACTCGATCCGCAGGCGCGCCATCTGCTGTGGGACCGGCTGTACCAGCTCAAGCGCAGCGGCGTCACGCTCGTGCTGACGACGCACTACATGGACGAGGCGGAACAGCTGTGCGACCGGCTCGTCATCATGGACAACGCGAAGATCGTCGCCGAGGGCTCGCCCCGGCGACTGATCGAAGCTCACGTGACCCGCGAGGTCGTCGAGGTCCGGCTGGCCGTCGACGCCGATATGCCGTCCGAGGTCGCCCGCCTCAAGCGCTTCGGTGATCGCATCGAACCCCTCGCGGATCGTGTGCTCATCTACGCCGACGACGGCGATAGCGTGGCGACGGCCGTGAATGACGACGGCGTCGCCGCGATCTCGGTCTTCGTGCGGCGGGCGAGCCTCGAAGACGTGTTCTTGATCTTGACCGGACGATCTCTCGAGGACTGAGGCGACGTGTCGACCCCGCCGCTCGTGCGCGTCGTGGAGCGCGAGGCGCTCGTCTACGCGCGGCTCTGGCGCGGACTCGCATTCACGACCTTCGTCCAGCCCGCGCTGTACCTCGCCGCGATGGGGATCGGTCTCGGCGGGCTGGTGAGCGCGCACTCCGGTTCGGTCGACGGCCTGACGTATCTCGAGTTCGTCGCGCCCGGCTTGCTGGTTGCGAGCGCGGTACAGCTCGCGGCGTCGGAGTCGATGTGGCCCGTGCTCGGCGGAGTCAAGTGGATGCGGCAGTTCCACGGTGTCGTCGCGACACCGATCGCGCCGGGTGAGTTGTTCAGCGGGTTCGTATTGTGGACCGCGCTGCGATCGATGCTGGGAGCGGCCGCCTTCCTCTTCATCGCGGCGGTGCTCGGCGCGGTCCCGTCGGCGTGGGGAGTGTTCGCGATCCCGGCCGCGGGTCTGTGCGCGGCCGCATTCTCCGCGCCGCTCGCCGCCTACTCGATCCGGCTCGAATCCGATGTCGCGTTCCCGTTGATCATGCGCCTCGTGGTCCTGCCGCTGTTCTTGTTCTCCGGCACCTTCTTCCCCGTCAGCCAGCTCCCGGCGAGCTTGAGGTGGCTGGCGGTGCTGTCGCCGCTCTGGCACGGCGTCGAGCTCGCGCGCGCCGCGACCACCGGCGACTTCAGCCCGGCTGCTGATCTCGCGCACGTGGCGGTGCTCGCCGCATGTGTCGGGGCCAGCGCGGTTGTCGGTGTGCGTACCTTCACGAAACGGTTGAGCGCATGACCGCGACGATGCGCATCCTCCCGTTCCTCCGCTGGCGCCACCGGCCCTGGCGGCTGGTGGAGCGCAACGTTCTTGCGTACCGCCGCATCTGGTACATCTTCCTCAGCGGGTTCCTCGAACCGCTGCTTTTCTTGTTGTCGATCGGGATCGGGGTCGGGAAGCTCGTCGGAGACGTCAACGTCGGCGGCGTTGCCGTGCCCTATCGCTCCTTCGTGGCCCCCGGGCTGCTCGCCATCGCGGCGATGAACGGATCGCTCCTCGACACGACCTTCAACTTCTTCGTGAAGATGAAGTACTCCCACACCTACGACGGTGTGCTGGCGAGTCCGCTCTCGCCGCGCGACGTCGCGTCGGGCGAGATCACCTGGGCTCTGATCCGCGGCGGTACGTATTCCGGCGCGTTCGTCTTGACGATGCTTGCCTTCGGCGACCTGCGGTCGTGGTGGGCCGTGCTGGCGCTGCCCGGCGCCGTGGTCATCGGCTTCGGGTTCGCCGGAATCGGCCTCGCCGCGACCACCTTCATGCGATCCTTCGTCGACTTCGACTACGTGAACATGGCGATCATCCCGCTTTTTCTGTTCTCGGCGACGTTCTTCCCGCTCTCGCGGTATCCCGCCGGCTTGCAGGCCGTCATCCGCCTGACGCCGCTGTACCAGGGCGTCGTCCTCGAGCGTTCCCTCACGCTCGGCGACGTCCACTGGACACTGCTGGTGAATATCGCCTATCTCGTCGCAATGGGGCTGATCGGGCTGCGGGTCGCGTCCCGACGGATCGAGCAGCTCCTTCAGCCCTGATCGCCCTTGCTCAAGACGCCGTGCCCGCGTCCCGATCCTCTTGCGTGCGTGAGGAGCAGGGTGGATCGCTGAGCCCGCGGGCCGAGGCGCGTGCCGCGACCGTCGTCGGCCAGCTCGAGCGCATGCGCCCCGAAGCGTTCGCGCACGCCCGCCGGGTCGCCGAGCTCTCGGTGAGCGTCGCGCGCCATGCCCGCTTGCCGGAGCCGCTCGTGTCGCAGATCTATTGGGGCGCGCTCGTACACGATGTCGGCGAGCTGAACGTGGAACCCGCGCTGCTGCATCGGCACGCGGTGCTCGACGAGCGCGAGCGGATCGAAGTGTGCCGGCACACGATCGTCGGGGCCCGGTGGTTGTCCGGCGTCCCGGGACTGGCCGCCCTCGTGCCGTTCGCGCGCTGGCACCACGAACGCTTCGACGGGCTCGGCTACCCCGACGGCGCGACCGCGCAACAGGTTCCGCTCACGGTGGCTTTGGTGGGGGTATGCGACGCGTGGGATGTGCTCACCGACCCGTCGCTGCACCCGCAGGCGCTCACGACCGAGGCAGCCGCCGAGCAGATGATGCGGGAGGCCGGGCAGCGCTGGAGCCGGTCGCTCGTCACCTGGCTCGTCGAGTGCGCGACCGAGGGCGCCCTTTCGTAGGTCGCGCCGGCGCGCCACCCGAGAGCGAGCGCGCCGTTCGATATACCGTCGGGACGTGATCCGCAGGGTGTTCAAGAATCTCGGCGTGCTCGATCCTGCCGAGGCGCCGCCGGAATCGGCCCAGCTCGAGCAGGACGGCTACGCATGCCTGCGCGGTGTCTTCGACGCGTTGGAGGTCGCGACCATGCGTCGGGAGATCGATGCCGTGTTCGACGCGTTCCCACCTGAACGGGTGCGCGACGACAAGGCCGAGTTCCGCTACGAGATGTTCAACCGGAGTTCGGCGTGCCAGGCGGCAGTCGCCGCGGGCGCCGTCCTGCGCGTCGTCGAGCCGCTCCTCGGTGACGACTGCCACGTGATCGCCAACACGGCCTGGCGCAATCCGCCCGACTTCGCGGGAGGCCCGTGGCACTGCGACGCGGGACCGCACGTGCCCCGGCCCGAAGGGGTGCCGTGGGACGATCGCATCCCGTACCCGGTCTTCGCGATCGCGACACACGTGTACCTCCAGGACTGCACGCGGGACGACGGACCGACGGCGGTCGTTCCCGGCAGCCACCGCTCCGGTCGCGTCGCGCCGTTCACCCAGTCGGATGACGTCACCTACGACGGACGGCCGCCGGTCCTTCTCGAGAGCCGCGCCGGCGACGTCGCGCTGTTCGTGTCCGACGCCTGGCATCGAGGTATGCCCGCCGGCCCCGGAGGGCGCGGGCGCTACTTCCTGCAGGTGCACTACGCCCGGCGTGACATCGCGCAACGGGTGCGGCTGACCGACGACGCGAACCACGTGTCGCCCGCCGCGCGCGACCGAGCGACGACTGACCGCGCCCGCTCCGTGATCGGCCTGCACCCCCCGTTCTTCTACGACGCCTGACCAGGTGGCGCCGGCCCCGGATCCGACCTAGGTGTCGAGCGGGCAGCTCTCGGTGATGCCGAGCACCTCGAGCGTGCGGCCGAGCCCGAGATACACCGCGCAGCACAAGGTGAGGTCGAGGATCTCGTCGTCGGCAAACTTTCCGCGGAGTCGCGTGAACAGCTCGTCGTCGATGGCGCGGTGGTCGGTGGCGAAGCGTTCGGCGTATTCGATCGCGAGTCTCTGACGCGCCGTGTAGCCGGGCCACGTGCGCCACTCGTCGACGTGCTCGTACAACTCCTCGGACACACCAGCGTCGACCACCGAAGGGGCGCGGAAGGTCGAGCACGCGTCGCAAGCGTTGAGCCGGGCGATTCGCATGCGTGCCGCTTCGCGCTCGGCGGCCGGGAGCTTGGAACGCGTGTAGGCCGTGGAGATCATGCGGTCGACCATCCCGGCCATCTCCGGCCGCAGCGACCACACCATTGCACTGTCGCCGCCGGGACCGTCGGGAACCTCGATGCGAGCCACTAGGAATGCCCCGCGCTCACGGCACGACCTCGGGGTAGTAGTTCTCGGCGCCGATCTCCTTGATGTCTTCGAACCAGCTGCCTTCGTACACCTCGGTGTGACCTTGGCGGATCGGGTCCTCGAAGTTCCACGCCTGGCGCTTGTAGGTCCAGTTGGCCGGGAACAGGCGGTGGGCTTCTCGCCAGTGGGGTATCGCAGCCGCGTGGTCGCCGGCGCGGTGCAGGTACTGCCCGAGCTCGAACTGCGCCGCCGCGGTTGCCTCCGCGTCGGTGCGCGGATCGGAGCGGCGCACGACCTCGTCGGGAGAGAGCGCGTACTCGCTCTCGTCGCCATGCTCGATCCAGTCGTCGACCATCGCGACATAGCCCTCGGGATCGGTCTTGATCTTGCGCGCCTCGACCAACACCTCGACGAGCTCGGGCGGAACCGTCGCCAGATCGACGGTGCGGAACGACTCGGTCGCGGGATTGCGGCCGGTCGGGTGGGCCGGTTCCGCGGGGCGGACGATCATCCCTTCCTCGTCGATCCACACGCCGTTCGGGACGTTGACGAAGCCGAAGAGCTCGTCGGTCACGTGCGCCTGGTCGATGAGCGACGGGTGCTCGGGATGGGCGCGCTCGATGAACGGCCTCGCGTCGGCGGCCTCGACGTCGAGCGCGACGGTGACGACTTCGACGCCGAGCGGGTTCCACCGTTCCCGCAGGTCCTGCCACAGCGGGAGGTCGAACCGGCAGCCGCACCACGACGCCCACGAGACGATCAGGACCTTCTTGCCGCGCAGGCTGGAGATCCGGAAGGGCGTGCCGTCGGCGTCGGGCAGCTCGAGCTCCGGGGCCGTCGCCGAGGTCAGCGCGCGTCCGGTGACCGCGGTCTCCGGCCCGAGCGCCCAGATGCCCGTGAGGTCGTCGGCGACCAGTGGCATCCCGAGGCGATCGGCCAGCACTCGCGCGTCGAGCCGACCGTTGTCGAGCCGGACCGACGTGGGCAGCGGTACGCACACCTCCGCCTTGCAGGCGCCTGCGGGCTTGATCGTCCATCCGGTGCGAGCGGCGAAGTCGTGCTCGTCGACGGCAAGATCGTGCAGGATCACGGGGCGAACAGTAGACGCACACGGAGGAACGGTTCATGCGTGAGCACCGGTACGAGTTCGAGATGCCGCACGCGGCCGCCCGCATCTGGGCGCTCTTCCAGGACTACGACCGGTGGACCGACTACGCGCCGATGGTCAAGCGGGTCGACGTGCTGTATCCGGGTGACGCCGATCACAACGGTCGCCTGCGCCGTGTCATCTACAAGATGCCGTTCGGGCGCGAAGGCTCCGCCCTCGAGCTCGTCACCGACGTGGTCCCCGAGCGCGGGTACACCTACACGATGATCTCGTCGACACCCGGCAACGACCAGGTCGGTCATGTCGCGCTCGAACCGCTCGGCCCCGCTCGCACGCGGTTCCGTTTCGACGAGCGTTACAACATCCAGAAGGCACCCTTCAAGTGGTTCGAGGGACCGATCTACAAGTTCATCAACAAGAACAACGAGGACTCGATGCGCCGGGCGTCGGCCTGGCTGACCGCGCACCCGGAGTACCGCGCCGACCTCGGGCAACCGTCCTGAGCTCACGGGTTCGAGCGGGCGTCGAGCCGGTGCCCGTGGTCGTGTCGCTCGGCATATTGTTCGCGCGTGACGCGACGGCATGACGCCGACGATCCGGACGGTGACGTCCGGTTGCCGCTCGGCGTGTTACCCGCGACAAACGGGGAGTACGTTCCGGAGCCACCCAGGCGTCACGACCGTGACGTCGAGCGTTCCGCTCTGGCGTCTGCCGACGAGGCATCCGTCCGCGCCGGAATGGATCGACGGCGATTCCTTCGCACGGCCGGTGGCGTGGCCGCGGTGCTGACGACGATCGACCTCGCCGCGTGCAGTTCGCCGTCGCGGACCTCGCCGCCGCTCTCGTCGTCGACGATCCCGAGGCGATCGACCACGTCGCGACCGGGAGGTTCGTTCACAGTGCCGCCTCCACATGAGGTCGAGGCGTGCGAGCACGCCCTGGGAGGCAGCGGCGAGTTCGTCGTCGACGTCCATACCCATCACGTGATGCCGGACGGTCCGTGGACGAAGAACGCGCCCGACACCGTTCAGCTCGTGCTGGGAATGGTCCCGCCGTGTGGTGCGTCGAACCGGCTCGAATGCGCGAGCCGCGCCGCGTATCTCCACGACCTTTTTCTTGCGAGCGATACGACCGTGGCAATGCTCTCGGATGTCCCGAACTCCGGCCCGGCCGACGCGCCCGTTCCGTTCCCTGATCAATTGGGAACCCAGCAGCTCGCGGCGCAGCTCACACACGGCGGCGCGCCGCGAGTGCTTATACACAATGTGATCGCCCCGAATTTCGGTGACCTCCGAGCACGCCTCGACGAGATGGAAGCCGCGGCGATGACCGGCAAGGTCGCCGCGTTCAAGGTGTACACGGCGTGGGGCCCGAACGGACACGGCTTCGCCCTCGACGATCCGGCGATCGGACTTCCCGTCATTCAACAGGCACACGATCTCGGTGTGAAGACGTTCATCGCACACAAGGGATTGCCGCTCGTCAGGTTCGACGCGGCTCACAACCGTCCGGACGACATGGTCGCCGTTTCTCGCCAATTCCCCGACATGCAGTTCGTGGTCTTCCACGGCGCCTGGGACAAGAACCACATCGAAGGCCCGTACGATCCGAACGCGTCCATAGGCATCGATACCTTCCTGCGCGCTCTCGACAACCACGGCGTGCCGGCCAACGACAATGTATGGGTCGATGTCGGAACGGTCTGGCGTGAAGTGCTGCGGGATCCCACCACCGCGGCGCACACGCTCGGCAAGCTGCTCAAGCGCGTGGGTACGCGTCGTGTGCTCTGGGGTACCGACGCCATCTGGTACGGGTCGCCACAGGCACAACTCCAGGCCTTCCGCGCGTTCGGCATCTCCACCGAGTTCCAGGATCGTTACGGTTACCCGGCGTTGACCGACGGCATCAAAGCCGACGTTCTCGGCCTCAACGCCGCGACTCTCTTCCACCTCGATGTGCACGCAACCCGGTGCGCCCTCACCGCCGATCCCATCGCGAGCGCCCGAACCACCGCCGCGCACCTGCGCGAGGAGGGTGTTCTCCCGGCTGCGGCGCGACCCAACGGTCCGACGACCCGACGCGAGATGCTGCAATGGCTGGCCTCGCCGGGAACGCACTGGACACCGGTCTGAACCGCGTCGAACGACCCAACCGCACCTTTCGCCGCCTCCGCACCATGCCCGGGTGTGATCTCGGCCCGCGACTGTGACATGAGGCTTAGGGAGCGACGGATGCGAGCCGACAACCCAACCCGGTGGGCCGTCTCGGCTGGCGACTCACGCCACATACGGACCGCGGGCCACAACGGGACGCGGGACTTACGGGACCCGGGGCGAGGGATCGCTGGTGAAACGAAAGCTGACGATCAGGACCAAGTTGGCGGCGACCCTGGCGGTCCCGCTCGCGGCATTGGCGAGCTTCGCCGCGCTGCAGGTGCGCGACGCGTACAACCAATCCGATCAGGTCAAGCTCCAGGCCGGCCTCGCGACGTCGGCGACTGGTCCGGCCGGCGCGCTGACCGCGCTCGAGAACGAGCGCGACTACGAGGCTCTGCGGGCGATCGGCGAGCAGAACCTCGTCGCCGCGGGCGACACCAAGTTCTCCGCCCAGGTCACCGCGCGCACCGATGTCGCACTCGGGAACTTCCGCCTGCTCCTCGGTGAGCTCGGCGGCGACGCGGCGGCCAACTACCGCTCGACGTTGTCCGCCGCCAGCGCGCAGCTCGTCAAGCTGCGTCAGGCGGCGGAGAACAGCGCCTCGAAGACGAGCTCCGCCGCGAACGCCAAGCAAGCGGGCGTGATCTTCGACGAATACACGACGCTGATCGGTCACCTCCTCGACGCCGATCAGCGGTCGAGCGCGACCATCGGCAATGCCGAGCTGCGCAGCGGCGCCGAATTGCTGAACGCGATCTCCCGCCAGACCGCCACGGAGTCGGGGGTCGGCATCAAGGTGGGGCTGGCCGCGATCACGCACGACGGTCGCGCGATCGCGGACGCGCAACGGCTCGCCGACCAGCAGGCCGAAGGCGATGCCGACCTGCGCGTACGCGCCGACGGCGCGTTCGAAAAGGCCATCATCGGTGCGCTCGACGCGACGGCGCGTAAGAAGGCCGTTGCCCAACTGCAGGCCGCCGCGCACAACCCGGCCGGAGCCAACCTGGTCGCGCTCCTCAAGACCCGGCCGGACTCGATCAACCTGCTCCGGGTCGCGCAGACGAACACCGCGGCGATCGTCACCACGCAGGTGAACTCGCTGACGTCGGCCGCACGCGGCGACGAGCGCGACTGGCTCGCCCTCACGGTGGCTTCGATCCTGCTGGCGGTCGCATTGTTGTGGCTCACCAGTCGATGGATCACGCGGCCGCTGCGCGCGCTCGCCAACCAGGCAACCACGATGGCAGGCGAGCGACTGCCGGCTGCGGTCCAGCAGATCCTCGCGACGCCTGTCGACCAGCCGGTCGTCGAGCCCGAGCTCGAGCCCGTGCAAGTGAGCGCGGGTGGCGAGGTCTACGACGTAGAGGTTGCCCTGAACAACGTGCAGCACAGCGCGGTCGCGCTTGCGGTCGAGCAGGCGACCCTGCGCCGCAACGTCGCCGACGCGTACGTCAACCTCGGTCGCCGCAACCAGAATCTGCTCTCTCGCCAGCTCGAGTTCATCACGCAGCTCGAGAACGAGGAGAAGAACCCCGAGACGCTCGAGCACCTGTTCCGTCTCGACCACCTTGCGACCCGCATGCGTCGCAACGCGGAGTCGCTCCTCGTTCTCGCCGGGTTGGCCCCGCCGCGCACGTGGAGCGCGCCGGTTGCAATGGGTGACGTCGTGCGTGGCGCGCTCGGCGAGGTAGAGGGCTACCGCCGGGTTCGCCTTCGCCACAACGACCACGCGCGCGACGACGGCGCGGCCGCGGCCGACGTGAGTCACGTCATCGCCGAGCTCGTCGAGAATGCGCTGTCGTTCTCTCCGCCCGACGCCGACGTCGAGGTGTACGGGCGCAAGGACGACAACGGCTACGTCGTCACGATCATCGACAACGGCATCGGAATGCACGAGGACGAGCTCGAACGCGCGAACGCGCTGATCTCCTCGGCGAACGCATTGACGCTCGCTCCGTCGCGGTTCCTCGGTCACTACGTCGTCGCGCAGCTCGCGGCCCGGCATTCGCTGACCGTGCACCTGGCGTCGTCGCCCGCGGGTGGATTGACGGCGATGGTCGCGCTGCCCACGTCGCTGCTCGGCATGAAGTCCACCCCCGTCGCCGAACCGGGGAGCACGCCGCCGACCGCGGGCCCGCCGTCGGGCGGCGACGCGACGCGACCGCCGGCCGCGCTGCCGCGCCGCGGTTCGGTGGCCGATGCCTCGCTACCGACTGCCTCCGCCCCGGCGACCCCGGTGGCTCCCGCTACGGGTGCCGCGGCGGCCGCGATCTCGTTCCGGGCGGCCTCGAGCGCGCCCGCACCCGAAGCACGACTCGCAGAGGATTCGCTCGAGTCGGCTGCCGAGGCCGACCTGATCGACGAGGCCGAGGCGTTCGACGACATCCAGGTGATCGGTCCGCGCGAGGTCGACCACTCGGGCCCGTCCGCTCCGCCGGAGCGTCCGGCCCCCGCGGCTTCTCCGCCTCCCGCGGCTTCCCCGGCTTCGGGTGCACCGGCGGCGCCGCGGACGGGTCCACCCGTCGCCAACCCCGCGGCCACGACAGCCCCCGCGCCGCCGGTCGAGACATCCCCGGAGGCGGCGCCCGCTCCCGCGCGCCCTCGCCTCGGCCTCGGCAGCTTCGCCGACCTGCGCGGTGCCGCGAGCTCGCCGGTTCCCGCCGAGGCGTCCCCGGCTGGCACGGACGCGCCCGACGCCGCACCCAGCACTCCCGTCCCGGCCGCGACCGGCGCGCCGGCGGCGCCGTCCGCGTCCGCCGATCGTGCGCCGCTCGCGGCCGACCGGAGGGCCTCGTTCGCCGAGGTCGCGCAAGCGGTCGACGTCGCGACGAGCCGGCCCGCCCCGGCCGAGTCGGCCGGCTCACCTTTCGCCGAGGACTTGATCCCGCAGCGGCTCCCGAAGCGCGGACGCCGCAACTCACGGCTCGAGACGCCGTGGGTTCGCCAGCGGCCGGTGGAGTCCGGAGCGCCGGTGGCCACGCCGGTTTCGCCCGCCGCTCCCGCCGATTCCGCCTCCGTCGCGCCGTCGCCGGAGGCCCCGGGCGGTCCTTCAGTCGCTTCCGCGTCCGCTCCGACGGCCGCGGGCGTCAACGAACCCGAGACCAACTCGGCGGGCTCCGCCGATTCGGGCGAACGGTTCGCGTTCTTCGCCGCATTCCGCGCCGCCGCCGAACAGGCTCGCGAGGAAGCCGGCATCGATGATCGGAGAGGTCAGTGACAGTGCAATCGGACGGGACGAGCGCAGTCAGCGCAAGCGCCGAGGTTCGCAACTTCAATTGGTTGCTGTCGAGCTTCGTCGACGCGACGCCGGGCGTGACCGACGCGGTCGCGGTGTCGTCCGACGGACTGCTGATGGCAATGTCGAGCTCGCTCGAGCGGGCCGGGGCGGAGCAGCTGTCCGCCATCATCGCCGGGATGACGAGCCTCGCCGAGAGCACCGCGCGCTGCTTCGCCCTCGGTGGCCTCGATCAGGTGATCGTTGCGATGGAGGAGGGCTACCTCTTCGTTTCCGCCGTCTCGGACGGGAGCTCGCTCGGCGTCGTGGCCGACCGTCGTTGCGACGTCGGTGCGGTCGGTTACCAGATGACGCTGCTCGTGGAACGGGTCGGCGCCGCGCTCAGCCCGGCCCTCGTGGCCGAGCTGAAGGAGAGCGTCCTCCAGTGAAGGGCGCGGCATGACCGACGAGCTTCCGCCGCGGGCGACGGCTCAGGACTTCGTACGACCGTTCGTGATCACGGGCGGGCGTACGCGCGCGGCCGACTCGTCTCTGAAGATCGAGACGATGGTCCAGGTCGTCGGCTCGCCGCGTGACGACCTCGACTTCGAGAAGGCGCGCATCGTCGACTGCTGCTACGAGCCTGCGTCGATCGCGGAGATCGCCGCCGAGCTCGGCGTCCCGCTCGGTGTGGCAATTGTGATCGTCGGGGACCTCGTCGGCGACGGGTTCCTCGAGACCACCTACAGCGACCCGGTCGAGATCGAGCTCTCGGCCCTCACGAGGATGATCGAACGTGTCCGGGCCCTTTGAGACTCCAGGTGGTGGCGCGATGTCGGCGACTCGGGCGCCCGAGCCGGCCGCGGGCGGCTCGGCCGCGCACACGCGCAAGGTCACCTCGGTCAAGCTCGTCGTCGCCGGCGGCTTCGGCGTCGGCAAGACGACGTTCGTGTCGGCCGTCTCGGAGATCCCACCGCTGACCACGGAAGCAGCGATGACCACGGAGTCGCAGGACGTCGACGACGCCTCGCTCGTCAACGCGAAGGTCACCACGACCGTTGCGATGGACTTCGGACGCATCACGGTCGACGAGCAACTGGTGATGTACCTGTTCGGTACGCCGGGCCAGGAACGGTTCGCCTTCATGTGGGACGACCTCTGCGACGGCGCCCTCGGCGCGGTCGTGCTCGCCGACACCCGGCGCCTGGCCGACAGCTTCGTTGCCCTCGACTACTTCGAGGCGCGCAACACGCCGTTCGTCGTCGGAGTGAACCACTTCGCCGGTTCGTATCACTATCCGGTCCCCGAGGTACGCGAGGCGCTCGGTGTCGCACCGCAGATCCCCGTCGTCGACTGTGATGCCCGGAATCGTGAATCCGTCAAGGTGGCACTGATCACCTTGCTCCAGCACGTGTACGAGCTGCGGCGCGCCGCGCTCGCCCGCTGACGCATCCGCGCACTAACCGCTGACGCGCTCGATGCGTTCGAGATGCTGGAGCTCGATCATCAAGGGCATCAGGTACCCGATGTACGCGCTCGTCAGCGTGTAATCGTGGGTCGGGCCGTGGGTCGTGCGCGCGTGGACGTCGATGATGCGGACGCGTTCGTCTCGCACCGAGAACACCTTGGCGCGCCCGACGATCGCGTGCAGCTCGTCCAGGGTGTCCACCTGTAACCCGAAGTGGTCGAGCGGCGGCGCGACCAGTGCCGGATCGGCCGGCAGGAGATATACGAACTGACCGAACGCGCCCGTGTAGAGGATCAACGGGTTGCCGGTCTCACCCGTGTTGTCGCCCTCGGTCCACCCGAAGACTTCGCCGAAGAAGGTGAGGGCGTCGGCCCGGCCGCGCGCGTCGAGTATTTCCGGGTCCATCGAGATGGCGACGTGGTTCAGGATCGGACGACCGGTCATGCCGACGTCTCGGGGACGACCATGACCTTGCCCGGCAGTTCGCCGGCCGCGAGCCGGTGCAGCGTGGGCAGTACCTCGTCGAGGCGGATGTCGCGCGGCTCGATCAAGAGCTCGAGCGGGAGCGCGCCCGACGCGAGGAGGTCGAGCGCGGGCCGGAAACCGGCGGCGTCGTAGTTGTACGCGCCGATCAAGGTCTGCTCCATGACGATCACGCGGTTTTGGTTCACGCGCGGTGGGGCGTGTCCGGTGCCGACGAACACAAAGGTTCCGGCGTAGTCGAGCTGGTCGAGGGCCGATTCGGCGGCGGCCGCATTGCCGGAGCACTCGAACGCGACGGTGAAGGGGTGCTCGACCGGCCGGCCCATCGGGGCGCCGGGGAGCTCGTCGGGCGCGACCGCGCGCGTCGCGCCGACGGCGAGGGCGCGTTCGCGGCGCGCGGGCGACGGCTCCGAGACCACGATCTCCTGCACGCCCCGGGTGCGCAGGACCGTTGTCGTCAGCAGGCCGACCGGCCCGCCGCCGGTGACGAGCACACGGTCGCCGGGCGCGACCTGCGCGAGGTTCACCGTATGCAAGGCGATCGCCGTGGGCTCGGTGAGCGCGGCGGCGCGCGTCGGCAAACCCTCGGGAACGCGCACGAGCCGCGCCGCGGGCACCGCCTTGTAGCGGCAGAACGCGCCGCGCGAGAAGTCGAGCAGATCGGGCGGCTCGCGGCGGAGGCACACCGACGAGCGACCTCGGGCGCACGCGCGACAGTTCCCGCACCCCGGTGTCGGGTCGAGGACGACGCGCGCGCCGACTTCCCAATCGCGCACGTTGTCGCCGACCGCTGCGATCATGCCGGCCCATTCGTGGCCGAGGACGGAACCCGGGCGCGCATAGCGCTCGAGGACGAGGTGGAGATCGGTGCCGCAGATCCCGCAATGTGATATCTCGACGAGCGCGTCGTCGGGACCGAGCGAAGGTACGGCGAGCCGGTGTACTTCGATCTCGCCGTCGCCCACGTAGACGGCGGCGGGCATCAGCGCAGTCGACACGTCACTCGTCACGCCGTCAGCTTCGCAGCCGGTCCGGGAAAGAACAAAGCCGCCGGCTCGAGCCGGCGGCTTCGTCTCGCAAGCTTCGAGCGTCAGACCACGCGGACGTTCTGTGCTTCGTCACCCTTCCGGCCGGGCGCGACGTCGAACTCGACCTTCTGGCCTTCTTCGAGCGTCCGGTAGCCGGATCCCTGGATGTTGGAGTAGTGGACGAAAACGTCCTTGGCGCCACCTTCGAGCGAGATGAAGCCGTAACCCTTTTCCGCATTGAAGAATTTGACGGTTCCAGTTGTCACTACAAGTACCTTTTCTTGACTGCGGGACGCACCCTTCGCGCACCGTCCGGGACAGACTAGGACAAGCGTGGCTCCCAGGTCATCGTCCGTAGGATCGCCGGCCGCGCCGCTCGGAGTCGGCGCTCGTGCCGGAAACAGCGCAGTTGCAGGGCCGTGGCGCCGGTGCTCAACGGGATGACGAAGCGCCGCATCCCGAGCGGTCGACGGCGACGACCGACCAGC
>DATJAA010000288.1:0-3930 GCA_035516815.1 Acidimicrobiia bacterium
CGCCCGAGACGACGACCGCGAAGGCGACGACGCGCCGTACATTGCTTTTCAGCAGATCATTCTCGACCAGGACGAGCCCGTGGTGTGCAATCAGGAACCGGCCGAGCTCGTCCTCGAGCCTGGCTTCGAATTATCGGTGCGGACCGACCGCGTGTCGATCGAGTACCGCCGCTGGCTGCGCGAGCTCGTCGACGCCGCTCGCAACGGAGCGGCGTCGGTGCAGAGGGTCATGTCCGAGTCGTTGTCCGCTCACGCGTGAGGAGCATTTGATGGAGTACGCCGAGTATCTGCGTCGCTTGCCGAAGGTCGAGCTGCACTGCCATGTGGAGGGCACACTTCGCCCGCAGACGGTCGCCGACCTCGCTCGCGCCCACGACATCGCGCTGCCGACCGTCGATATCGATCGCATCTACGACTACGAGACGATCTACGAGTTCCTGGAGATCTTCCGCCTCGTGAACTCCACGGTGATCGACGCCGGTGATTTCGCCCGCATCGCCTACGAGTCACTCGAGGACGGGGCCCGGCTCGGAAACCTGAAGTACCGCGAGATGTTCTTCAACCCGACGTTGCACACGACCCGCGGCGTCGCGATGGCGACGATCATCGACGGGCTCATCGACGGCTGCCGAGCGGCCGAGAGCGATCTCGGTGTCCGTTGCCGCCTCATCGCCGACGTCTACCGCCAGGACTCCCCGGCGATGGCGTTGCAGATGACCGGAGAGGTGATCGCCAATCGGCGAGAGGAGTTGATCGGCCTCGGTATGGACGCGGCCGAGGCCCCCGATCCGCCGGAACGTTTCTTCGAGTGCTTCCGCACCGCGGGCGAGGCCGGCCTGCACCTGACGAGTCACGCGGCCGAGGACGGACCCGCGCGCAACATCTCGACCTGTCTCGATCTGCTCGGCTGCGAGCGGATCGACCACGGCTACCACATCCTCGAAGACCAAGCGGTTGTCGAGCGATGCCGCGAGGACGGGATCCATTTCACGTGCTGTCCCACATCTACCGCCGTCGTCTACGGCTGGCCCGATCTCACGACACACCCGATCAACGGGATGATGGATGCCGGCCTCCTCGTGCACCTGAACTCGGACGACCCCACGATGTTCCGTACCGACATCGGGAAGGAGTACGTCGATTTCATCGGGCAGAACGACTATCCGCCGGAGATCGCGAAGCAGATGGCGCACAACGGCATCGACGCGTCGTGGCTCGACGCAACCGAGAAGGCGGCGTTGCACCGCCTGTTCGACGACGAGATGGCCGCGCTCGACAAGGAGCTCGCTCGGTAGTGGTGGACCCGACTCGGATGCTGGCGAATGCCGATCCGGCACTACGCCGCGCGTGGCATCCGGTCGCGCGCAGCAGTGAGGTCACGGCCGCGCCGCGCAAGACGCGCTTGCTCGGCGACGATTGGGTGCTCGTCCGCCTGCCCGTCGGGGCCGCCGGTTCGACGCTCGCCGCGTTCGCCGATCGCTGCCCGCATCGCCTCGCGCCGCTCTCGGCCGGGTGCGTCGACGGGTCGTTCCTTCGTTGCGGGTATCACGGTTGGTGCTTCGACGCGACCGGAGCGTGTCGCGAGATCCCGTCGCTCGGCGGGTCCGAGCGCGTTCCGCCCCGGGCCGTGGCGACGACGCCCGCCGCGGTGGCGGAGCAGCACGGAATGGTGTTTCTCGCGCCCGAAGAGCCGCGCACGGAGCTGCTCGAGATTCCCGAAGCCGACGACCCCGCGTTCGTGCACGGCTCCTTGGAACCGGTCACGGCTGCCGTCGGTGCCGGGCTGATGATCGACAACTTCCTCGACATGGCGCACTTCCCGTTCGTGCATGCCGCGACCATCGGCGCGCCGGAGTCGTCTCAGTTCGAACTCGACGTGCAGCGAGAGGGTTTCGGAATGCGGGTGTACAGCCGGCACCCGTTTCCCAACCGCGAGGATCCCGGAGTCGCGGCCGGTGTCCGCCCATTGCTGCAGGAGCGCGTGCTCGAGTATCGATATCGCGCGCCGTTCTCGATATGTCTGCGCATCGACTACGTCGAGGCGGGCGGCACGAACGTGCTCGACTTCTACGTCCAGCCCGAGGACGACACAAGCTGCCGGATCTACACCACCGTTCACCGCAACGACCTCGGCGACGACGATGCGCGCCTGGCCGAGTGCGTGGCGTTCGAGCGCAAGATACTCGACGAGGATCTTGCGTTGCAGGAGCAGTATCGCGACCTGCGGTTGCCGCTCGAGCTCACCACCGAGGTGCACGTCAAAGCCGACCGGATGACGATCGAGCTGCGCCGGATCCTCGCCGACCTGGTGACCTCACCGGTCACGGGCGACGACGAGTGAGGACGACGCACGATGACGACGGGAGCCAAACATGCGAATCGATGACGTCGAAGCGTCGGTGCGGGCGCGGGCGGTAGCGGCCGCGCAGGGAAAGGTGCCGTTCGATCTTCTGTTGTCGGGCGGCACGGTCGTCGACGTGGGCTGCGGCGAGATGCGCTCGGCGGACGTGGGCATCGTGGGCCCGCTGATCGCGAGCGTGCACGAGCGCGGCTCGCGGGCTGATGCGCTCGACGTGATCGACTGCGCCGGTCGCTTCGTCGCGCCGGGCTTCGTCGACATGCACGTCCATTTCGAATCGTCGATGCTCACGCCCGGCGGATACGCGGAGGCGGTCTGCCCGCGCGGCACGACGACGGTGTTCGTCGATCCCCACGAGCTCGCGAACGTCGCCGGCGTCGCGGGCGTGCGGTACGCGGTGGAGGCGAGCCGCGGTCTTCCGGTGCGCTTCATCGTGCAGGCGCCGTCGTGCGTGCCGCCCCAGCCCGGGCTCGAGCTCTCGGGCGCGGATCTCTACGGGCCCGACATCACCGAGATGTTGTCGTGGGACGAGGTCGGCGGGCTCGCCGAGGTGATGGACATGATCGGCGTCCTCGGTGGCGCCGACCGGATGATCGACGTCGTCGCGGCCGGCATCGAGAGCGGGAAGCTCGTATCGGGCCATGCCGCCGGCCTGACCGGCCCCGTTCTGCAGGCATACCTCGCGGCGGGCATGACGTCGGATCACGAGATCTTCACTGAGCCGGACTGTCTCGAGAAGCTGCGCGCGGGTCTCACGGTCGAGCTCCGGGGCATGATCGATCCGATCCTCCCCGGCATCGTCGCCGAGGTGAACAGCCTGCCGCTGCCGCCCACCCATCTGGTCGCCGCGACCGACGACCTCTTCGCGCTCACGCTGTTGGGCGACGGCGGCATCGACCATCTCCTGCGCCGGCTCGTCGCGTACGGGATGGATCCGGTGTTCGCGCTCCGCTGCGCGACCTACAACGCCGCGTACCGGCTCCAGCGGGCCGACCTCGGTCTGGTCGCGGCCGGGCGCCGCGCCGACATCGTCGTGCTGCGAGACGTCGAGTCGTTCGCCGCCGACCACGTGCTCACCGACGGCCGGCTCGTCGCGTCGGGCGGGCGCATGCTCGTCGACGTCGTCGAGGGTCCGAGCGACCCTCCGCTCGACACGATGAAGCTCGCGCACCTCGATGCCGCCGACATGCTGTTGCATCTCGACGCGCCCGACGGGACGCATCGCATGCGCGTAATCGCCGACGCCGTCATGACGCGTTGGGACGAGCGCGACGTCGCCGTCCACGACGGCGTCGTCCAGATCCCCGACGGCGACATCGTGCAGGTCACCGTGCACCGCCACGGTCGGATCACGCCGGTGCCGTACGCCGCGCTTCTGTCGGGGTGGGGCAACTGGACGGGTGCGGTCGCTACGACGGTTGCGCACGACACGCACAACCTCGTCGTGTTCGGCCGCGATCCGTACGACATGGCGCTGGCTGCCAACACCGTGATCGCGTCGAGCGGGGGTGTCGCGGTGGTCCGGGCGGGAGCGGTCCTCGCGCAGGTCGCGCTGCCCATCGCCGGCATCC
>DATJAA010000289.1:0-4318 GCA_035516815.1 Acidimicrobiia bacterium
CACAAGCACGCGGGCGCGGGACCGCACCGAACGAGATTAGGGTCCGATCGCAGGAGGAGCGGCCCGACCCAAGGGGAGCGAGCGATCGTGCAATCGACCCTCGGCGGACCTCCGGCGCGCGGGCTCGCCGCTCTACTCGACCTCGAAATCCTCGACCGCGACCTGTTCCGCGGCGAGAACGAGGCCGGCGCGGGTGCTCGGATGTCTCTGTACGGCGGCCAGGTCGCGGCGCAGGCCCTGCGCGCCGCGGGCGCGACGGTCCCTCCCGAACGCCTGCCCCACTCGCTGCACGGCTACTTCCTCCGGCCGGGCCGCGTCGACCGTTCCGTGATCCTCCACGTCGACCGCGACCGCGACGGTGGCTCCTTCTCTGCGCGCCACGTGCGGGCCGTGCAAGACGGCGAGGTCATCTTCTCGATGGTCGCGTCGTTCCACGCCCGCGAGGACAGCGCGACGTTCGATGCCGTCGCGACGCGGGGCGGTGCCGATCCGGCGACGCTCGCCGCGCGCCCGTCGCCGTTCCTCGTCGAGGTCCGCGAGGTGACGCCGACGCGTATCGGTGACGGACAGGTTCGCCACTCGGATTCCTTGTGGGTGCGCGCCTCTTCTCCGCTTCCCGACGACCCCTTGGTGCACGCATGCGCGGTCACCTACGTCTCCGATCTCGGTTCCGGCTTCGGGCAGGTCGACGTCCCCGGTCTTCCGGCCGGGGGCCCGAGCATCGATCACAGCCTGTGGTTTCACGAGCCGATCCGCGCCGATGAGTGGATGCTCCTCGAACTGTGGCCACTGAAAGCGAGCGGTTCGCGCGGCGTTTACAGCGGATCGCTCCGGAGCGAGGACGGCCGTCTCGGCGCCCTGCTCACGCAGGAGATGTTGCTGCGCGACCGCGCGCTCGATCCGGAGATGCTCCGGCGGATCGCGCAGTACCTCGGAGTCACTCCGGAGTAAAGGGTGTCCCCTGCGATCGCGCGAGGCGCCGGCGACGGCGGCTGAGTACGATCCCTCGTCGGCTTTCAGAGAGGTGGACACCTTGCGAACGGTGGTGGTGGGCGCGTCGAGCGGGCTCGGTCGCTGCATCGGGATCGGGCTGGCACGGCGGGGCGCGCGGGTTGCATTGCTCGCGAGACGACGCGACCGACTCGGCGACGCGGCGCGGGAGGCCGGGCCCGAGACGCTCGCGATCGAATGCGACGTCACCGACGAGACATCGTGTCGCGCCGCGATCGCCGACGCGGCGGCGGGCCTAGGCGGGATCGACACCCTCGTCTACGCGCCCGGGATCGGCCCACTCGCGCGGCTCGTCGACACCGACGCCGCGACGTGGCACCGCGTCTTCGACACGAACGTAACGGGCGCGGCGTTGATCACGAGCGCTGCAATCCCGCATCTCTCGACTTCCGGCGGCCGCGCCGCGTACCTGTCATCGGTGAGCGCGTCGCTCACACCGCCTTGGCCCGGGCTCGCCGCGTACGCGGTGAGCAAGGCAGCGCTCGACAAGCTGGTGGAAGCCTGGCGCGCCGAGCACCCGAACGTCGGCTTCACCCGCGTCGTCGTGGGCGACTGCGCCGGCGGGGAAGGCCCTTCCCAAACCGAATTCGCCAACGGCTGGAACGCCGACCTGGCCGCGGAGTTCTATCCCGTCTGGGTGGCGCGCAACTACCTGAGCGGCTCGCTCATCGACGTCGACCACCTCGTGACGTTGATCGATGCAGTGCTCCGTGGTGGCACGACGCTCTCCATTCCGTCGGTGACACTGGCACCGCGCCCGACTACTCCGTCCTGACGCCGGGCGACCGTCAACGTCCGAGAAGGAAATTGACGATCGGCGTCGCGCCCGGGAACGTCTCCGTCACGCCGGCGCTGAAGTAACCGGAGTCGGTGATCATCGTCGTGCCGGTGATCGCGGCCGCGGCATCGCTGCACAAGAAGACGAGCGGGTACGCCTGCTCGAGCGGCGTCGCGGCTTCGACGCCCACCTCGGCGCGGTAGTCGGAGCCGAAGCCCAGCCACATCTCCTTGTTGGCCTGCGCCAGAGGCGTGTCGGTCGGACCGGGGCAGATCGCGTTGATCCGGATCCCTTTCGACAAGAGCGACATCGCCTCCCGCGCGACGTAGGCGCAGATGGCCTGCTTGCTCCACATGTAGTCGGCCTTGCCGTGCTCCCGGGCCCACTTCGCCGCGGCGTCGAAGTCGGTGATGTCGAGGTACTCCTTCAGCAGCGGGAGATTCGGCTCCCAGCCGAGACCGGCCGCCGACGAGATGAACCCGATGGCCGCGCCGCGGCCGACCAGGCCGCGCGACAGCAACAGATCGATGAGGTACCGGTGGCCGATGAAGTTGATCTTCTCGATGTTCGGTGTGCCGTCGGCTACGCCGGCGCACGAGAACACTGCGTGCACCGGGCCGCCGCACTCGTCGACCGCGGCGTCGATCGACGCCGCTTCACCGAGATTCACGTGGATTGCCTTGGCGCCGGCCAGTGTGACCTCGGCGAAGTCCATCACCACGACCTCGGCGCCGGCGTCTTGCACCAACTCGGCGACCGCGGCACCCATACCGGTGGCACCGCCGACCACGAGCGCGCGCTTGCCGTCGTAGCGAAAGGCACTGAACAGTGACATGTCCTCTTCTCCTCGTTCGCGCCGCGGCGCAGGTTCCTTCTCGTTCAGCCAAGTGTCGTCAGCAGCATCGCACCTGCGACCGGCCCGCCGCCGCTCGGAACGGCGGCACCCTCAGGATCAGCGAGTTGGGCCCCCACATCATCCCGCCCCGAAGTGCGCGTGCGTCGCCAGGAGCCGTTCCGACGCGTCGCCCAGGTCGGCAGCCGGACCGTTGTAGACCACCTCGCCGTGCTGGAGTACGACGACCGACTGCGCGAGCGACAGCGCGCGGCCGACGTATTGCTCGACGACGACCAACGCGGTACCGGCCTCGTTGACCCGCCGCAGCGTGGCGTACAGATCTTCGACGATGATCGGCGCGAGCCCCAAGGAGAGCTCGTCGACGACGAGGAGCCGCGGCGGGTGCACAAGGACGCGAGCGAGCGACAACATCCGCTGCTCGCCCCCCGACAAGGTCCCCGCCCGCTGCGAACGGCGCTCACCGAGGCGCGGGAACAGCTCGTAGGCGCGCTCGAGCCCCTCCGCGACACGCGCTCGGCCCTGCATGCTCGCGAGGTCGAGCGTGAGGTTCTCCTGCACCGTGAGTGAGCTGAACACCGAGCGCCCCTCGGGCGCGTGCATGACGCCGAGCCGCGCGATCCTCCACGCCTTGACGCCGACGATGTCTCTGCCTTCGAACGAGACCGACCCGCTCTGGATCGGCACGAGACCGGTGATGACGCGTGCGGTCGTGGACTTGCCGGCGCCATTGGCGCCCAGGAGCGCGACCACCCCGCCTTCCGGAACCGACAGTGAGATGTTGAAGATCGCGCGGAACGGCCCGTAGCCGGCACAGACGTCACGCATTTCGAGCAGCGCTCCACGGCTCACTGGATGGACCCCTGCGCCGTCGACGTCTCGCCGAGGTATGCCTTGCGCACTTTCGCGTCGCGCAGGACTTCGTCCGCCGGCCCCGCTGCGATCATCGTCCCGAAGTCGAGGACGTAGATCCGCCCGACGAGGTCGAGCACCATGTCGAGGTCGTGCTCGACGAGCAGCATCGCGGTGCCGCGGTTCTCGTGCACGACACGAAGCGTCGCGGCGAGCGCGCGCGTCTCGCTGCGGTCGAGGCCCGACGACGGCTCGTCGAGCAGCAGCAGGCGGGGCTCGGTCATGAGGGCGCGCCCGACCTCGACGAGGCGGCCGTGCCCGAGGCTGAGCGCCTCGATGGGCCGGTCGGCCTCACCCGTCAGACCGAGCAAGTCGAGTGTCGCGTCGATGCGGGACCTCTCGTCGGCGTCGGCCCTCCCGGCGCCGAAGACGTCCTTCCACAGCGCGACCTTGCGACGACGCGTGCGCTCGGCGACGAGCAGATGCTCCCTGACCGTCAGGCCCGGGAAGAGCTCGATGCGTTGAAACGTCCGCCCGATTCCGAGGCGGGCTCGTCTGTGTGTCGGCAGCCCCCCGATGGGAGTCCCGCCGAAGCGGACGGTGCCGCGGTCGGGCCGTAGCATCCCGAACAGGCAGTTGAAGAGCGTCGTCTTACCTGCACCGTTCGGCCCGATCAGCCCTACCACCTCGCGCTCGGCGACCTGCAGGCTGACGTCGTCGAGCGCGGTGATTCCTGCGAACCTCACCGTCACGTTCTCGGCGACCAGGAGCGGGGCGTCCGCCGTCACGTCATGCTCTCCGCTTCGCGACGGCGGGCGGCGGCG
>DATJAA010000290.1:0-7655 GCA_035516815.1 Acidimicrobiia bacterium
GCTCTCCGAAGAGGACAAGGTGACGGTGGCCCGCGCCCGCAAGGTGCAGAAGTTCCTCAGCCAGCCTTTCTTCGTCGGCGAGGTCTTCACCGGCTTGAAGGGCATCTTCGTGCCGGTCGAGGAGACGGTCGAAAGTTTCGAGGCACTCGTGAACGGCGACCTCGACCACGTGCCCGAGCAGGCGTTCTTCAACGTCGGTGGCGTTGAGTCGGTGCTCGCCAAGGCGAAGACGCTCGAGGGGTAGACGCGATGGACGTCCAGCTCGTCTCGCCCGAGCAGATCCTGTACCAGGGCATCGGGAAGATGGTGGTCGTGCGCACCCTCGGCGGCGGCGACATCGCGTTCGAGGACAACCACGCTCCCTTCCTCGGCGCGCTCGCCGACTGGCCGGCGCGCGTGAAGTTCGAAGACGGGAGCCAGGCCTGGTTCGCGGTGCACGGCGGCTTCGTCGAGGTGAGCCGAAACCAGGTGATCATCCTTTCGGACATCGCCGAGCCCGCAACTGACATCGACGTCGAGCGTGCGACCGACGCGAAGGCGCGGGCGGAAGAAGCGCTGCGCGCAGATCCCGACGACCAGCTCGCGCAGGCGGCGCTCCAGCGGGCCGAGGTGCGCCTCGAGGTCGCGGCGTCGGCCTGAGCCGGCCCCCGGCGTCAGCGCAGTGTTCCCGGCGGAAGGCCGAGGTCGGCCCGTAGCCTGTCGTCAGGCGATCGCACCGCCGCCAGCGCGCGATTGAACTTGCGCAAGGTCGCGGGGATCGCGGCCGGTGGGGCGGGCTGGTGCAGTTGCCCGAGCAACCCGAGCACTGCGTTGAAGGCCGCGCGATCGGCGCGCGCATCGACCGCGATCGCCGGCGACGCGTGCAGCTCGTTCAGCGTCGCGATGAAAGTTCGGAGCGGTGCGACCGACGGCGCGTACAGCAGGCTCTGATACTCGGTCGGGTCGATGAGACCTTCACCGATCAGCGGCTCGAGCCCGCCCTCCATTTCGGCCTCCGACGACCGGTACGTGCGCCGATCCGCGGCGACCGTGTTGATCGCTGGCGGCGAGGAGCCGGCCGGACCGATCGACACCGGAGGGCCGGCCGTCGCCGGCGGGGACGAAGAGGTGGTCATCGTCGAAGCGCTCGACGACGACGCCCCGCTGCTGCACCCGCCGACCACGGCGACCGCAACGAGACCGAACGCGACTTTGGTCGTCGCCCGACTACCGATCGCTCGCGTCGCCCGCGACGAGAACCACACCACGCGCGTGGGCTCAGCTGTACTTGACGGCGGAATACGCGTTCAGTTTCGTCCAGTGGTGCTGCGCGTCGATCACGCGGATGGTGCCGGACTTCGACCGCATCACCAGACTCTGGGTTCCGGCGCCCTCGCCCCAGTAGCGAACGCCCCGCAGCAGCTCACCGTCGGTGATGCCCGTTGCCGCGAAGAAGACGTCGTCGCCCGCCACGAGGTCGTCGAGCAAGAGCACCTTGTCGAGGTCGTAGCCGGCATCGAGCGCGGTGTTGCGCTCGTCGTCGTTGCGCGGCCAGAGCTTGCCCTGAATCGAGCCGCCGAGCGCCTTCAACGCGCAGGCGGCGATGACCCCTTCGGGCGTGCCGCCGACCCCGAAGAGGATGTCGTTGCCCGAGTTTCTCCACGCGACCGAAATCGCGCCCGCGACGTCGCCGTCGGGGATGAGCCGGATGCGCGCGCCGGCTTCGCGACATTCGCGGATGATGTCGGCGTGCCGGTCGCGGTCGAGCACGACGGCAGTGACGTCGCTGACCTTCTCGCCGAGTGCCTTCGCCACCGCGTCGAGGTTCGCCCGCACCGGCGCGTTGATATCGATGACGTCGATGGCGGCAGGCCCGGCCGCGATCTTCTCCATGTACACGCAGGGACCGGGATCGAACATGGTGCCGCGTTCGCTCATGGCGATGACGGCGATCGCGCCGCCCCGGCCGAGCGCGGTGAGTGTAGTGCCGTCGACCGGATCAACGGCGATGTCCATACTCGGCGGCGAGCCGTCGCCGATCTGCTCGCCGTTGTAGAGCATCGGGGCTTCGTCCTTCTCGCCTTCGCCGATGACGACGACGCCCTCCATGCGCACCGTGCTGAGGACGACGCGCATCGCCTCGACGGCGGCGGCGTCGGCGGCGTTCTTGTCGCCCCGACCCATCCAACGACCGGCGGCGAGCGCGGCCGCCTCGGTCGCGCGCATGAGCTCCATTGCGAGGTTGCGATCGGGCTCTTGCTCGGGCTCCATCTCCCCCCTCCGATCTTGCTGGTCGCCGGACCATAGTCGAGTCCGCCTGGGATTCCATGAGCTGGTTGCGCCGTACTAGAAACACCGCATGGGGCGACTCGAGGGCAAGGCCGTTTTCGTCACCGGCGCGACATCGGGCATCGGACTCGCGTGTGTCGCGCGGTTCGCGGCCGAAGGAGCGCGCGTCGTCGGCGTCGACCTCGCCGAGCCGCAAGGCGACCTCGATCTGCCGGTCGGCGCGACCGAAGTGACCTTCGCCCAGGCCGACGTTCGCGACGAAGACGCGATCGCCGATCTCATGGACGCAATGGTCGCCGAGCACGGCCGGATCGACGCGATCGTCACCGCGGCGGGTGTCGCGGGTGGCGGGCCCGTGCACCTGCTCGATCGCAACGAGTGGCAGCGCGTACTCGACGTGAATCTCACCGGCACGTTCTTGTGCGCCAAGCACGCGATCGCGCGCATGCTGGAACAGGAGCCGATCGACGGCGAGCGCGGCAGCGTCGTGACGATCGCGAGTATCGAGGGGCTGGAAGGCACCGCCGGCGGCAGCTCGTACAACGCGTCCAAGGGTGGAGTCGTGATCTTCACGAAGAACCTCGCGATCGACTACGGGCGCGCGGGTATCCGGGCGAACACGATCTGCCCGGGCTTCATCGAGACGCCGATGCTCGAAGGCGTGTTCGGAATGCCGGGGATGGAGGACATCCGCGAGCAGATCCGGCGCGAGCACAAGCTGCGCCGGCTCGGGCGTCCGAATGAGATCGCGGCCGCCGCGTTGTTCCTCGTGTCTGCCGATGCGTCGTTCGTAAGTGGGCACGCGCTCGCCGTGGACGGCGGCTATACCGCCGGCCGGGACCACGGCGTCACCGACATGTTCGGGATCTAACATGAGCCGGTGACCGCCGGCATCGAGGGCCCCGACCGAGACTTCGAGACGATGTCGGGCGTCCCGGTCGATGGGGTCTACGGACCTGCGAACGCGGAACGGCCGGGCGAGTATCCCTACACACGCGGTCCGTATCCCGACATGTATCGCAGCAAGTTGTGGACGATGCGCATGTTCGCCGGCTTCGGAACCGCAATCGACACCAACCGCCGATTTCACGAGCTGCTGTCGGCGGGCAGCGACGGTCTCTCCACCGCGTTCGACCTACCCACCTTGATGGGACGCGACTCGGACGACGATCTCGCGCTCGGTGAGGTCGGCAAGTGCGGTGTCGCGGTCGACACGCTTGCCGACATGGACGACCTCTATCGAGGTATCGACCTCGGCGCGGTGACGACGTCGATGACGATCAACGGTCCGGCCGCGGTGATCCTCGCGATGTTCGTCGCGAACGCCGAGGCGAACGGGGTGGCCCGGGCGCTCCTCGGCGGCACGCTGCAGAACGACATCCTGAAGGAGTACCAGGCGCAGAAGGAGTTCATATTCCCGCCCCGGCCGTCGCTCCGACTCGTACGCGACTCGATCGCGTTCTGCACCGCGGAGATGCCGCGCTGGCATCCGATCTCGATATCCGGATACCACATTCGTGAGGCCGGCTCCACAGCCGCGCAGGAGCTCGCGTTCACGATCGCCAACGGGTTCGCGTACGTCGAGCTGGCACTCGGTGCAGGCCTCTCCGTCGACGCATTCGCGCCGCGTCTGTCGTTCTTCTTCAACGCGCACATCGATTTCTTCGAAGAGATCGCGAAGTACCGCGCCGCGCGCCGGATCTGGGCGCGCTGGATGCGCGATCGCTACGGTGCACAGGGTGAGCGCTCGCTGCAGTTGCGCTTTCACACACAAACTGCCGGCGTCTCCCTCACCGCGCAACAGCCCGAGGTCAACATCGTCCGCACGGCGATCGAAGCGCTCGCCGGCGTGTTGGGCGGCACGCAGAGCCTGCATACCAACTCCATGGACGAGACACTCGCCCTGCCGTCTGAGAAGGCCGCCCGCATCGCGTTGCGGACCCAGCAGGCCATCGCGCACGAAACCCGGGTCGCCAACGTCGCCGATCCGCTCGGGGGCGCATGGTACGTCGAGGCGCTGACCGAAGAGATGGAGCGGCGCGCCGAGGCGCTCTTCGCGCAGATCGACGATCGCGGCGACGGTTCCATGCTCGAGGGAGCCATCCGGGGCGTCGAGGAAGGTTGGTACCAAGGCGAGATCTCCGACTCGGCGTACGAGCTGGAACGGAAGCTGAACTCGGGGCGCCACGTCATCGTCGGCGTGAACGCTTTCACCGAGGGCAACGACGAGCGCCCGCCCCCGATTCTTCGCATCGGCCCCGAGGTCGAAGAGGAGCAGCGGCGCCGCCTGGAAAAGGTCAGGCGCGAGCGCGACGCGGCGGCGGTCGAGTCGGCACTGACCCGGGTGCGAGCCGAGGCCGCCGACCCGGACGTCAACCTCATGCCCGGCCTCATCGATGCCGTCCGGGCGTACGCGACGCTCGGCGAGACGGTGGACGCGCTCGCCGACGTGTTCGGTCGTTGGGTCGAGACTCCGCACATCTGACCGAACGATGCGCCACATCACGCCCGACCGACTCGAGACGATCGAGCCGCTGCTCGTACAGCTCCGGACGATTCCGGGGCTCGCGGAGCGAAAGCGGGGCAACTTCACCCTGCGCTCGCGCGCGTGCCTCCACTTCCACGAGCACGGCGCCGACATTTACGCCGACCTGCGGCTTCAGGGTGACGAGTTCGATCGACGCCGCGTCTCCACGAAGACAGAGCAGGCGCGGCTCCTCCGCGACATTCGCGCCGCGCTGGAGGAGCCGTGATGGATCCCGTGCTGATGGAGATCGCTCGGGCCGCGAAGGGGTTCATGCCCGACGACGAAGGTCTGGCGCTCCACGACGCGGCGCTCCTCGCCGGGAACCTCGGCCCGCTGCTCGAGATCGGAACGTACTGCGGGAAGTCAGCCGTGTATCTCGGCGCCGCCGCGCGCGAGGCCGGCACCCTGCTGTTCACCGTCGACCACCATCGCGGATCCGAGGAGAATCAGGCCGGTTGGGAACATCACGACCGCGAGGTCGTCGATCCCGAGAGCGGTCGCATGGACACGCTGCCGTTCTTCCGGCGAACGATCCATGCCGCGGGGCTCGAAGACGTCGTCGTCGCCGTCGTCGGCTATTCGGTGCCGATCGCGCGCGTGTGGCAAACGCCGCTCGGCTTCTTGTTCATCGACGGCGGCCACGCCGAGGACGTCGCGATGGCCGACTACGCGTACTGGTCGCCTCATGTGTTGCCGGGGGGCACGCTCGCGATCCACGACGTCTTCGAGGACCCCGCCGAGGGCGGCCAAGCGCCCTTTCACGTTTGGCAGCGCGCCGTGAGCGAGGGGTTCGTACCGGTGTCGGCCACCGGATCGCTGCGCGTACTCAGGAACGAGACCAGTAGCCCGACGATCCGTTGAGCTCGTCGAGTCGGGGCGGCACGTGCGCCGCGTCGGTCGACTCGAGCGACACCTCGGCGCCGTTCAACTCCTCGAAGGTCTCCACGTGGCGGATGCTGGTGGCGTCGAAGAGCTCGGGGAGCACGACGCCGTCGCGATGGCGCCGGAGCCGGTAACGCGGACCTTCCGGCGTGGTCATGACTTCGCAGATCTCGAAGCCGTCGACCCAGCGGTCGCCGAAGCGTCCCTTCACCTCGACCGCGATCTTGATGGGCACGGATGCCGAGACCTCGGCCGCTTCCACGGGCACGGCGGTCGAGGACGCGACGGCCGGGGGGTCGGGCTGCCGCAGATCGATCACCGGCTCCGGACCGGCCGGCATCGAACCGCCGATGACGCGTTCCCGAAGCTCGCGATCGTGGCGGGATCCGTTCGCAGCGGTTGCCGTGGTGGTGGCCGCGGCCGTCGCGGCCGCGTTGGCGGCGGCGGTCGCGTCGGCGGCGCCGTCGGTGATCGCGCGTCCGAGCCGGGTGAGCGTCTCGATCAGCATCGTCCGCTCGGCGCGCTCGGCCTCGATGTACTCGATCACGTGGTCGCACATGTTGGTCACGACCTCGAACAGGCGAAGCAGCTCGGCGGTCTCGCGGAGCGAGGCCGCGGCCGGCGGGGGTGCGGGCGCAGGAGCAGGAGCGGGCGCGGGCGGTTGCGGCAGGCGATGGTCGACGGCTGCCGTCGCGGACACGGGCGGCGCGGTCGCCGGGGGGGTGCTCGCCGGGGGGGTGGTCGCCGTTGGAAGAGTCGCGGCCGGAATGGTGGCGGCCGGCGTGACGGGCGGTGCCGCCAGCCGGGCGGGATCGACCGCCGCCGCGGGCGGCGGCGGAACGGCGATCGGCAGCGGCGGCCAGGTCGGCGGCGCGAAGACGTCCGTGGCCGCCGGCGCCGGTGCGCCGTTCCCCGGCGCCGCGCCGCATGCATCCGACCCGGATCGATTTCTCCGCCAACCCCGCATCTTCGCCGGATCGTACGACGACTTTCGTCGAATGACGCGCATGCCTCGAACCGTTTCGCGCCGCGGGATCAGTGGTGGCGCCGCGCCGCGCGGTCGGCCTCGATGGCGGAGCCGGCCTCGATCAATTCCTCGGCCGTCAGGCCCGCCGGCAGGCCCTCACCGCGGAACATCCCGGCGGTCGGGCCGGACCCGCCGAGCGCATTGGCCGCGAGCACGACGGCGGCGCTGTTCCACGTCGGCTGCTCGGCGGTGAAGTACTCGCCGATCTCGTCGTAGCGGTCGCCCTCGAAGTTCATCCCCGTCCAGTACGAGCCGTCCTCGTGGCGCAGGAACTGCACCCACTCGAACAGCGTCCGCGCCCGTTCGTGGAGCCCGATGGCATCGAGAGCCATCACGAGCTCACAGGTTTCGGCGGCGGTGATCCACGGTTGGTCGGATACGCAGCGCACGCCGCGGCCGGGCGCGATGAAGGTGTTCCACTTCGCGGCGAGGCGGGCCTCGGCCGCGTGACCGCGCAGTACCCCCGAGAGGATCGGGTAGTACCAGTCCATGGCCCAGCGGTCCTTGTCGAGGAACCGCTCCGGCCGGTGGGCGATGGCGATCGCGAGTGAACCGAGCGACAGCTCCCAGTCGGGTCGCTCGCGCCCGAGCCGTTCGGCGGCCGCGATGGCGCAGCGCAACGACGAGTAGATGCTCGAGGATCCGGTGAGGAGCGCACCTTTGCCCTCGACCCGCGCGGGATCGGCGTCCCACTCGATCTCTCCGGTCGGATGTTGGTTGTCGAGCGCGAAGTCGACCGCTCGCTCCACGATCGGGAACATCGCCTCGAGGAAGCTCGCGTCCCGCGTGCACGAGTAGTGATGCCAGACGCCGTTCGCGACATAGCAGCTCACGTTGGTGTCGAGCGTCGGCTCCTTCACGTCGTCGCCGACGTAGTACGCGAACCAGGCACCATTCTCGTGCTGCATGCGCGTCAGCCATTCGTAGGCGCGTTCGGCGGCCGCGAAGCGG
>DATJAA010000291.1:0-4330 GCA_035516815.1 Acidimicrobiia bacterium
TCGGGCAACACGATCGGCGGGGGTGTCGTCGGAGTCCTGAAGGCGCTCGAGGCCCGCGGCCGAGCCGACGACCGGCTCGCGCTGGCCGAGGCGGGCGGGCTCGTCGCCACCGGCCACGCACTGTCGGCCCTCGGGTTCCGCCTGACACTCGCTGCGTTGGCCGGCGCCGATCCGTCGGGCTCGGAGGCGGCGGTCCGCAAGCTCCTCGGCGTGCAGCACGACCAGCACGTTCAGGAGGTGGGGATGGCCGTGGCGGGCCTCGAGGCCTTGGTCACTGACGGTGACGCCTCGGCGTGGTCGGCGTCGTTCCTCTTCAACCGATGTTTGACCATCGCGGGGGGGACGAGCGACATCCAACGCAACGTGATCGCCGAACGCCTCCTCGGTTTGCCTCGGGATCCGTAGTCAATGTCCGAAAAGGACCGGTGGAGGCAATCGGACTCCTGAACCTCGGCGGTGCAACTGCCGTCGCCGGAGTCGCAGTGGCCCGATTCCGTCCCACCCGAGCCCGCGGACGATCCCGTGTGGCCCGGGAAGCAATCGACCTGGACCTGGTGCAAGACAGTCTGCTCCGCGAGGAGGCAGTCGTGGATCGCGGGATGAGAGAGGAACGACCGATGGCTATGACAACGCAGCTCCCGAGGGGAACGTCCAACGATCCGGCGGCGACCGCCGCGCCCCCGGCGGGCCTACCCGCCGAGCAGCTGTACACCTGGCTCGAGTGGGTGCAGGACGACCTGCGCCGGCTCGAGGCGCGGCTCGACTACCTGGAGTCCGCCCGCTCGCAGTTGCGCGAGCAGGAGCGGCTGCTGAGCGAGTTGCTCCAGGCGGCGGCGCCGATGTCCAGAAGTTGACGCCGGCGTCAGCAAGCCGGTAGTCGTAGCGCTGTATGGGGGAGCGCGCGCTCGATCTTGCGAAGGTTGCGCCCGGCGACGCCGGGCCGCCGATCAGCCACCCGCTCACGCGTACCGACCTCGTCATGTACGCGGGGGCGAGCGGCGATTTCAATCCGATGCACCACGACGAGATCGCCGCGCAGCAGGCCGGTCTGCCCTCCGTGTTCGGTCACGGGATGTTCACGGCCGGCCTCCTCGCGACCGCGGTCACGAACTACGTCGGCATCGGGAATCTCCGGTCGTACCGGGTGCGGTTCACGAAGCAGACCTGGCCGGGGGAGACCCTCACGACGAGCGTGACCGTCCGCGAGATTCGCGACGACCGGCTCGTGCTCGACTGCTCCGTGGTGAACGAGAACGGTGAGACCAAGATCCAGGGCGAAGCCGTCGCCGCGCTCGCGTAGCCGGGAGCTTCGATGGCGACGCCTCGCTTCGACCTTCCGTCCATCGACACCGAGTCCCGACCCTTCTGGGACGGGCTCAAGGAGGGCCGGTTCCTCTTGCGGCACTGCAACGCGTGCGGCCGTGACCACTACTACCCGAGGCCGTTCTGCCCGACGTGCTGGAGCGACGAGGTCAGCTGGAAGGACGCGTCGGGACACGGGAAGCTGTACACCTACTCGGTGGTACACGTGAACGATCTGCCACCCTTCAACGAGCGCGTGCCCTACGTCGCGGCGATCGTGGAGCTCGACGAGGGTCCGCGGGTGATGACGAACATCGAGGGGGTCCCGTTCGAGGAGTTGCGCGCCGACCTTCCCGTCACGGTCGACTACAGGGCGATCTCCGACGACGTGACGATTCCGGTGTTCCGTCGCGCGGATTGACCGGTAGCGTCAGCAGCCGTGTACGACGACGAGCAGGACGCGACTTCTCCCTGGGAGCCGCTGCACGAGGTGTTCCCGCAGTTGCACGCGGCGCAGGACGCGTACCTCGCGCAGCTCGACTCGATCTCCGCGCCCGATCGCAAGACCCATGAGCTCATCCGCCTCGCGGTGACCGTCGGGCTGCGCAATCCCGCGGGCGTCCGCCGGCACGCGCGATTCGCGCGGGAGGTGGGCGCGTCGTGGGAGGAGATCCTGGGATCGATCATGTTGACGGTGCCGGGTCACGGTCTGCTGCCCGCAGTGGAAGCGATCCCGCATGCGCGGAGCGGATACGAGCAAGCGCTGGAAGCCGAACAGGAGTAACCGTGGCCGACGTCGAGGAAACGGCGCCGCCGTTTCGCATCCTGCCCAAGCTCACCGATGCCAACCGCGATTTCTGGACTGCGGGCGCCCGCGGCGAGCTGCGCTTCTGGCGGTGCCAGGAGTGTGGCTTCTACATCCATCCGCCGGCACCGCTCTGCCCGCAGTGCCACTCGAAGAACATGAAGACCGAGTCGGTGTCGGGTCGCGCGACGCTCGCGACGTTCTCGGTCAACCACCAACCGTGGATGCCGGGACCGGAGCTGCCGTTCGTCGTCGCGATCGTAGAGATCGTCGAGCAGCCGTCGGTGCGGCTCACGACCAACCTCGTGAACTGCTCGCCCGGTGACGCGTGCATCGGGATGCCATTGCAGGTGACCTTCGAGCATCACCCCGATCCCGAAGGCGACGTGTACATCCCGCTCTTCGAGCCGGCCGGGGAGTGACGGGCATGAACGAGAACGACATCATCGAACGGCGGGCGTGCATCTCCGGAGTCGGTCAATCCGACATCGGCCGGCGGCTCTTCCGGGATCCCCTGGAGCTGACGCTCGACGGGTGCCTCGCCGCGATCGAGCACGCCGGTCTCACCACCACCGACATCGACGGCATCTCGACCTATCCCGGCCCGATGGGTACGCCGGCCGGTTTCTCGGGCGCCGGCGCCTACGACGTGATGGACGCGCTGCGTCTGAAGTGCGGCTGGTACTCGAGCGGGTTGGAGACGTCGGGACAGTTGGGATCCGTCGTCAACGCGTGCCTCGCGGTCGCTTCCGGACTTGCGAACCACGTGTTGTGCTTCCGGTCGGTTTGGGAAGGCTCGGCACAGGGGGACAAGGGCCGCGCCGCGGTGATGCCCGGTGGTGGTGGCGGCGGCGGATTCAAGGCGAGCGGGTTCATGGAATGGAACATGCCGTTCTCGGCGCCGTCGGCCGCGATATGGATCGCGATGTTCGCGCAGCGGCACTTCCACCAGTACGGGACGACGCGCGAACAGCTGGCCTGGATCGCGCTGAACGGTCGCCGGAACGCGGAGTTGAACCCGAAGGCGATCTACCGCGACCCGATGTCGATGGACGACTACCTCGGTGCGCGGATGATCTCTTCGCCGTTCTGTCTGTACGACTGCGACGTGCCGTGCGACGGTGCCACCGCGGTCATCGTCTCCCGCCGCGACCGGGCCCACGATCTGCGCAACCGGCCGCTGCGCGTCGAAGCCGTCGGCACGCGGATCGACGGCCGTCCGTCGTGGGACCAGTTCGACGACCTCTCGACCATGGCGAACCGCGCCGCGGGGAAGCAGCTGTGGGAGCGCACGGAATACAAGCCGGCCGACGTCCAGATGGCGCAGCTCTACGACGGGTTCTCGTGGATCGCGATGTCGTGGCTGGAGGCGTTGGGCCTCTGCGGTCTCGGCGAGAGCGGGCCGTTCATCGCCGGCGGCGAGCGCATCGCGCGCGACGGGCAGCTTCCACTCAACACACACGGCGGCCAGCTCTCGGCCGGCCGGCTCCACGGCTACGGGTTCCTATACGAGGGAGCCACGCAGATGTGGGGTGAGGCGGGCGACCGTCAGATCGCGAACGCGCCGGAGGTCGGCGTGATCGCGGCGGGCGGCGGCAACACGTGCGGATGCCTGTTGCTCGTGCGCGAGTAATTCGCGAACGAACGCGTCAATCGACTACGAGCGTTGCGAGCTCTTCGAGGTGCTCGCTCGCGGTGCCCAACGCGTACGCGGTGGTGAGCAACCGCTTGTAGTAGAGGTGGATGTCGTGTTCCCACGTGAACCCGATGCCGCCGAACACCTGGATCGCGGTGCCGCCGAGCTGCGGAAACGCATCGGCGGCGAACGCGCGCGCGAGTGTGGAGGCCCGGTGCGCTTCGTCAGCCGGCGCGTCGTCGAGCGCCCAGCACGCGTAGTAGGCCGCGGCGCGTCCGAGCTCTACTGTCCGCAGCATGTCGGCGCAGAGATGTTGCACGGCCTGGAACGCGCCGATCGGCTTCCCGAACTGCTCGCGCTCCTTCGCGTAGTCGACGGCCAGCTCGAGCGCGCGCTGCGCGGCACCCACGCCGTCGACGGTGGCGGCAACCCCCAGACAATCGAGTGCCCGAGCGACCGCGACCTCGACCGCACCCGGCGTCTCGACGCGACGCGCATCCGAGCCGGAGAGCACGACGCGGCCCTGCCTGCGTGATCCGTCGACCGTCGGCGTCGGCTCGGTCGTGAAGTCGCCGGTCGCGAAGACG
>DATJAA010000292.1:0-4117 GCA_035516815.1 Acidimicrobiia bacterium
GTGTTCGATCTCGAGCCGGCGCGCGGTGTCCATGACGATGTTCGTGCCGAAGCAGTTCGTGTTGATGAAGTCGTCGGGCCCGGCAATCGAGCGGTCGACGTGACTCTCCGCCGCGAAGTGGACGACGGCGTCGTGGCCGGCCATCGCCTCTTCGAGGGTACCGGGGTCGCAGATGTTCCCTTTCACGAACCGGAAGCGCGGATCGTCGTCGACGTCGCGCAGCGTCGAGAGGTTGCCCGCATAGGTAAGGGCGTCGTAGGCGGTCACTTCGTCGTCGGTGTGCGCGAGCACGTGCCGGACGTAGTTCGAGCCGATGAAGCCGGCGCCGCCGGTGACGAGCAGCTTCATGTCCGCATGGGCCACACCGGCCGGAGCCGCTCGGGGATCTCCGCGCGCTTGGGATTGGCGGCGTCGCGGTCGGAGAGCTCCGGAGTCATGATGCCCCAGTCGGCCGCGATCTGGGGGTCGTCCCATGCGACGCCGAGCTCGTCCGCCGCGTTGTAGTACCCGTCGACGAGATACGTGATCGTCATGTCGGTGAGTGACGCGAATCCGTGGGCGACTCCCGGCGGTATGAACACGCCGGCGTGTTGGTTCTCGCCCGCAGCCGGCTCACCGAGGTCGAACACCTCCGTGGTTGCCTCGGTGGCGCTGCCGCCGCGCAGGTCGTGGAGCACCACGCGAGCGCGGCCGAACGGTACGTACCAATAGTCGGCCTGATGGAGGTGGTAGTGCAGCCCGACGATGCAACCCGCGGACCGGTCGGCCCGGTTCGCCTGGATCATCTCGCGTCCGCTCGGAATCCATTCGCGCCGGAACGTCTCCACGAACAGTCCGCGCCGATCGCGGTGGACGGTCGGCAGGACGTGGAAGACGCCGGCGATCTTCGTGCTCTCGGTGATGGTCGCCACAGCTACTCCAGATCGGCTCGGGAATGATCGCCCAGCATCAGCCGCGTCGCCTTCGGACGGTCACCGCTGCGCACGACCTCGACCTCGCGCCCGAGAAGGGAGTCGTGTATGTGGTGCACGCCGACGATACGGCTGCGCTCGAGGACGACGGAATGTTCGATCTCGGCGTCGCGCAGCTCGCAGTCGTTCCCGATGGCTGTGTACGGACCGACGTACGTGTCGATGAGATGCGTGCCCGCACCGATCACCGCCGGACCCCGAACCACCGAGGACTCGAGCCGCGCGCCCGCCTCGATCACGACCCGTCCTTCGACTCGGGATGCGTCGTCGACCTCGCCGTCGACGCGCGGCTCGATGGTGTCGAGGACGAGGCGATTGCAGTGCAGGAGCGGGTCCTTCTTCCCGGTGTCGATCCACCAGCCCTGCAAGACCTCGTGCATCACCGGGTACCCGCGATCGATCAACCACTGGATCGCGTCGGTGATCTCGAGCTCACCCCGCGCCGACGGCGCTATCGAGCTCACGGCCTCGTGAACGCGGCCGTCGAAGATGTACACGCCCGCGAGCGCGAGATCGGAAGGCGGGTCGGCGGGCTTCTCGACGAGGCGTACGACGCCGCCCCGCGCGTCGACCTCTGCGACTCCGAACTGGCGGGGGTCGTCCACGTGCGCCAGCAGGATCTGGGCTGCCGGCAGCGGCGTGTCGGGATCGTGAAGCTCGAGCTGGCGCGTACGCTCCGCCATGAAACGGTCGACGAGCGGCCGCAATTCTTGCTGGAGCATGTTGTCGCCGAGGTACATGACGAAGTCGTCGCCGCCGAGGAAGGCGCGGGCGACGACCACACAGTGCGCCAGGCCGAGCGGTTCGGACTGAGGGATGAACGTGAGCTCGACACCGAACCGCGAGCCGTCGCCGAGGGCCTCTTGGATCTCGCGCCCCGTCTCGGGCGCGACGACCACACCGATGTCCTTGATCCCGGCCGCGGCCATGGCCTCGACCACGTAGAACAAGATCGGTTTGTTGGCGATCGGTACGAGCTGCTTCGCGCTCGTGTGCGTGATCGGCCGCAATCGCGTGCCGGCGCCTCCCGCCAGGATCAAACCCTTCATTGCATCCCTATCTGGCCTCGCGGGTCGGACGCGTTCGGGGTCGAGCCCGAAAAGCCATCATAGTTTCCCGCCGCTCGGCCGGTTCCTCCCTGACGAGCGGCCCGGGGAGGGCCTGTCGTAACGTCGGGACATGGCTGACCGGGAACCGAACGAGCTCGTCTACGACGCCGCCTGCGATCTCTGCGAGGCGGCCCGGATCACTCCGTGGTTCCACGAGGACGACGTCTGCTGGATCGCCGAATGCGAGATCTGCGCGGTACCGATGGTCGTTTGGCGCAATCATGGCGTGATACCGCCGGCCGATCAGCTTGCCCACATGCACGAGAGGCTCGCGATGGTGGTGTCCGAGAACTTCACGTTCGTGCACTACGTCGACGACAACATGCGCAACATTCCCGACCACTACCACGCCCACGCGCGCCCCGAGGGTGGGTTCTTCGGCCACGGGCTGAAGCGCCGCGGAGCGCAGTGATCGGAACCCTGCGTGACTGACCACGTCATCACGATCGACCTCGGAACGTCGGGCCCCAAGGTCGCGCTGTTCACGCTCGACGGCTCATTCGTCGACGGCGAATTCACGCCGGTCGAACTGCACGTCTTGCCCGGTGGAGGCGCCGAGCAGTCGCCCGACGACTGGTGGCAGGGGATCGTCGCCTCATCGCAGCGGTTGCTGGAACGCGTGCCGAACCTGCGGGACTCCATCATCGCGGTCGCGGTCACCTCGCAGTGGTCGGGCACCGTTCCGATCGACGCAGCCGGCGCGACATTGCACGACGCGATCATCTGGATGGACGCGCGAGGCGCCGCCGAGACCCGGCGTGTGGTCGGCGGGCCGCTGCGCCTTCAGGGTTACGATCCCCGCAAGCTCCGGACGTGGATCAGCCGTACGGGCGGCGCGCCCGCGTTGTCGGGCAAGGACTCGATCTCGCACATCCTCTGGTTGCAACGCCAGCACCCCGACATCGCGCGGGCGACCTGGAAGTACCTCGAGCCGAAGGACTGGCTGAACTACCGGCTGACCGATCGGTGCATCGCGACCCACGACTCGATCGTGCTCCACTGGGTGACCGACAATCGCGATCCGGCGCGGGTCGACTACGACCCCGAGCTGCTGCGTATCGCGCAGCTCGATCGTGCCCAGCTCCCCGACCTCGTCCCCGCGACCTCGGTGGTGGGGGGGCTGACACCGGCGGCAGCCGCGGCGCTCGGAGTCCGCGCGGGCATCGCCGTGATCGGCGGCACACCCGACCTGCAGTCGGCCGCCATCGGCTCCGGTGCGGTGCGCGATTTCGAAGGCCATCTCTACGTAGGCACCTCGTCCTGGCTCACCTGCCACGTCCCGTTCAAGAAAACCGACCTGTTCCACGGGATCGCGTCGTTGCCGTCGCCATTACCCGGCAAGTACTACGTCGCCGACGAACAAGAGGTCGCCGGCGGATGTCTCGAGTGGCTGCGCGAGCATGCGCTCGAATCGGGCGACGACCTCGCGCACCTCGACGAGATCGCCGGCGGCGTAACTCCCGGGAGCAACGGCGTGATCTTCACGCCCTGGTTGAACGGCGAGCGCACGCCAGTCGACGATCACACCCTTCGCGCCGGCTGGCACAACTTGTCCCTCGCGACCGTCCGGGCCGAGCTCGTGCGGTCGGTGCTCGAAGGTGTCGCATACAACAGCCGCTGGCTCCTCACGACGGTGGAGAAGTTCACCGGCCGGCCCTTCCCGTGGTTGCACTTCATCGGCGGTGGCGCGCAGTCGGCATTGTGGTGCCGCATAATGGCCGACGTGCTCGATCGGGAGATCCGCCAGGTCGAGAACCCGATCCGAGCGAACGCGCGCGGCGCGGCACTACTCGCGGGAATCGCGCTCGGCCGGGTCGGCGTCGACGACCTGGCCCGCAACGTGCGCGTCGTGGCGACGTACGCACCGGACGGCGCGCATCACGCGGTCTACGACGACCGTTACGCCGAGTTCCGCGTCCTGCACAAGCAGACGAGCCGGAGGACGAAACGTCATGCCCGCCACTCCTGAACTGCGGCCGGAACCTCTACGAGGCGCCTCGTTCCCGATGCGTTCATGGGGCCTGCCCGCCGACGGCG
>DATJAA010000293.1:0-2722 GCA_035516815.1 Acidimicrobiia bacterium
AAGATCACGGCCGGTACCATCGCCGGCGTGCGAAGTGCGATCGCGGGCATCGGCCGGGCGCTGGTGACGCTGGGGGTCTTGATCCTGCTCTTCGTCGTCTATCAGCTGTGGGGCACCGGCATCTTCACCGCGCGCGCCCAGGAGAACCTCAAACACAGCTTCCAGAAGGATCTCCAGCGAAGCGGCGACGACGACCCCACCGTGCGGCCGGATCCGACGACTCCCACGCGTCCGGGTGCGACGACCTCGACGACGATCGCGACCTCGCATCGCTTCGTCCCGCTCACGACCCCGCCGGACGGCCAGGTGGAGGGTGTCATCAGGATCCCCAAGATCGGCATCGAGTTCTATTACGTCGAAGGCACGTCGCGCGACGACCTCAAGAAGGGTCCGGGCCATTACCCCGGTACGCCACTACCCGGCACCCTCGGCAACGCGGGGATCGCCGGCCACCGAACTACGTACCTGCACCCGTTCTGGGGTCTCGACAAGCTGCAGATCGGCGACGACATCTACATCCAGACGCTCGCCGGAACCACCTACGACTACAAGATGTACAAGCAGCTGATCGTGCTGCCGACCGACACCTGGGTCGTGAACAACACCCCCGATGCCGAGCTCACGCTGACCGCATGCACGCCGAAGGGTTCGGCCTCGCACCGCATCGTGGTCAAGGCCCGGCTCGCGGTCGCGAAGAGCTCGCCGCCGACGTTGACGCGTCCCGGCGCGGGGGCGGCGGGCAAGGCTCGCCCGAACCGCGAAGCCGGTCTCGCCGAGGGGCTCTCGGGCCAGCAGCGCAGCCTCGCGCCGAGCGTCGTCTGGGGAATCGTCGCGGCCCTCGTCGGTCTCGCGTGGTGGTGGGCGTTCCGCCGCTGGCGCCACCCGACGACATGGCTCGTCGGTGTCGTGCCGTTCCTGATCGCGCTCTTCCCGTTCTACGTGTACCTGGAGCGCGCGCTCCCCGCGGGCTATTAACCAAAGCGGAACGGTGACATGAGCGTCGACCGGACGCACGTCGAGGAAGCGGCCCGACGCATCGCGCCGTTCGTGCACCGCACGCCCGTGCTCCGATCGCGATCGCTCGATGCATGGATGGGTGCCGACGTGTTCGTCAAGGCCGAGCATCTTCAGCGCGTCGGCGCGTTCAAGCATCGCGGCGCGACCAACGCCGTGCAGTCGCTGACCGACGCAGAAGCGAGTCGCGGTGTGGCGGCGCATTCGTCGGGCAACCACGGCGCCGCGCTCGCACTTGCCGCGTCCACGCGAGGCGTAACTGCCTTCGTCGTGATGCCGGAAGGCGCGTCCGCGGCCAAGCGGGCCGCCGTGGAGCGCTACGGCGCGCGGATCACCACGTGCGACAACACTCTCGACGCGCGACGCTCGGTGCTCACGGAGGTTCTGGAACGAACCGGCGCGGTGGAGGTACATCCGTTCGACGACGTTCGCGTCATCGCCGGCGCCGGTACCGCCGCCCTCGAGCTCATCGGCGATGTCCCCGACCTCGACGCCGTGGTGACGCCGGTCGGCGGCGGTGGTCTGTGCTCGGGAACGTGCATAGCGATCGCGCCGGTGCGCGTCATCGGCGGATCGCCGCGCGACCGGGCGACGTCGAGCGCCGACGGGTTGCGGACCGGCTGCTCCGGTCGCACCCGCGCGATCCTCGACGCGCACGGAGTCGAGGAGCTCGTCGTCGACGAGCCCGCGATCATCGCGGCGATGCGAGCCGTGTGGGAACGCACGAAGCAGGTGATCGAGCCGAGCGCCGCGGTTGCGTTTGCAGCCGCGAAGGCGGCAAGACTCGACGGTGCGCGCGTCGGGATCATCTGCTCGGGCGGGAATGTCGATCTCGACGAGCTGCCTTGGTGAGATCAGCTGTCGCGCCGAGTGCCTTCGGAGCGCTACCAGCCCACGCTCTGGTCGATCAGCTCGCGGATGAGATCGGCATGGCCGTTGTGACGCGCGTACTCCTCGATCATGTGCACGTAGATCCACCGAAGGGTGCACGGCTCGCCGCGGCGAAGGCCGGTGTCGTCGAGTTCGTGGGCCGCGGCGGCGGCGCGGCCGGCGGCGCATTCGGCCTGCCATACCGCGAGGTCGGCTTCCCAGTCGGCATCTTCGATGGGCACGAAATCACTGTCCTCTATCGCGGGGTCGTAGAAGATGCCGGGCGCGTCGGGCTCGCGGAGCAGGGTGCGGCGGAACCAGCTCCGTTCGACGTCGGCCATGTGCCGCACGAGACCATGCAGGGAGAGAGCCGACGTCGGCACCGGCCGGCGCTTGCGATCGCCGTCGCTCAGCCCCTCGCACTTCAGCTGCAACGTGGTCCGGTGGAACTCGAGCCAGTGCTCGAGCATCGGCCGCTCGGCGAGAACGAAGGGCGGTTCGCGCCGGCGCGGGTCGTCGATATCGTCAACCATTGGCCTCTCCTTCCTCATCGAGATTGCGATCGAACTCCTCGACGCGCGCTTTCGGCGCGACACATCGCCATGCCTCGGTGATCAGCTCGTCGAGCTCGTCGGCGTCGATCGCGGCGAGCCGCACGAGGATCGCGGGATATCCGTTGTAGTGCGGTTCGGTGAAGAACTTCTCCTCGCCGGACGCGAGCAGCGCCTGCTTCTCCCCTTGGTCGGCAACGCGGATGGCGACGACCTCCGGATTGGGAACGCGGGCCTTCTTGGGATGGAGCCGCTCCAGCCACACCCAGACCATCCCCCGCGCCTTG
>DATJAA010000294.1:0-4233 GCA_035516815.1 Acidimicrobiia bacterium
GGGCCGACGAGGATGCGCCACCGATCGGTGCGTACGCCTTCGAGAATGATTGTCGCGGCCTGCGCGGCGGTCGTTGGCGCGAGGTCGCGGAACATCTCGCCCTGGAGTTGCAAGCCGTTACGCAGGTCCTCGTCGGACGCGCTGGAGGCGTCGATGCCTTGGGACGCGAGTCGGGCGCGTACCTGCGCCAGCTGTTCTGTGTCGAGGTGCTTCGGATCGAGCCCGAAATAGCGGAAGGAGTTGAGCACGATGCCGGTACCGATGTGGCCGGGCATCACCACTGACGCGCGTACGTGCGGCGCGTTGAGGCGCAAATCGGTGACGAGCGCCTCAGTAAAACCCTTCACCGCGAACTTCGCCGCGCTGTACGCCGTGTGCGGAGTGTTCGGTCCGAGCGACGCCCAAAAGCCGTTCACGCTGCTCGTGTTCACGATGTGGGCTTCGGCGGCGGCGATCAGCATGGGCAGGAATGTGCGGCAACCGAGGTACACGCCACCCCAGCACACCGAAAAGGTCGCGTCCCACTGCGCGCGGTCTTCGAGAACGAAGCTTCCCCCGCCGCCGATACCCGCGTTGTTGAACAACAGATTGATGTGCTCGGTCAGGTGCTCGCTCGCCACGTGTTCGCGGAAGTTCAGCCACTGCGCCTCGTCGGACACATCGGCGACGAACGTGGTGACGTGCGTGCCCTCCGGCGCATCTTCCTCGGCGAGCGCCCGGGTGTCGAGCAGCGCTTCCTCCGACACATCGCAGGTCGCGACGTGGCATCCCTCCGCCGCGAGTTGGCGGACCAACTCGCGGCCCATCCCAGAACCGCCGCCCGTCACGACGGCAACCCGTCTTCCGAAGTCGCGCACGCGCGGAACCTACCAGTGGGTCAGGTTGGTTGCCATTGCGACGTTCGCAGGTAGTGGCACTCCCGGTGATCCGGATCGCCGCTCGCACCCGCGCACGAGCCGCCGATCGGCGATTTCCGACACCTCAGGCGCGTTCAGTGTGGAAGTGCCGCGGTGATTTTGTGGAGCGGTATTCCGATGGCGTGCCCCAGCGTCCGTTCGGCACGGGTGTGTGCTTGTTGTCGTCGTCGTGGGCTGACGCTTGGAAGGTAGAGCGAATCGATGAGACGGCGCGCGTCTTCGGCGGTCGCGATCGGGTAGATGTAGCGACGACGTTCGGTGCTGGTGATGGTGAAGCCGGCTTGGGTGAACGCACGGTGGGCCTGGTGTGTGAGCGGACTCGCGGGGAACTGTGGTGGCGTGCGCAGGACGACGGCGAGTCGGGTGTAGCCGGCCCGATCAGACCAGGTAAGAGGCCGCGTGGCGGGGAGCAGAACATGCACTGTGCCTCCGGGCCGTATGACTCGGGCGATCTCGCGCAGCGTTTTGTGGAGTGGTGTGACGAGCATTAGCGCCATGGAGCACACGACGACGTCGAAGGTGGCTGGAGCGACGGGGAGTTCGGTGATGTCGGCGAGCACGACGTCGCGGGCGCCCTGGAATCTTGCGGCCGTGAGTTCAGCAGCGGCTCGGTCGATCCCCACCCAACCGGAAGCGACGCGTGGGCGCGTCGGCGCACTGCCACAGGCGAGATCAAGGATCCGTGCCGAGGTGGAGATCCCCTCGAGGAGCCACTCGTAGGGATTGTGGCCGGCGTAACGACATCGCGTGAGCACGGTCTCGGTGATACCGGGTCGCTGCGCGTGAAATGCGGCGAGGTAGGCCGTCCAGTCGATCTGCGTCCGGCGTCGTCGCGTCATGAGCAGGTGTGCGTGTCGATCCAGTCGTCGACGTCCTGCCAGACACGGTCGAGCCAGCGGACGCGTTCGACCGGATCGATGGGCACGCCGTTACGGGCGATGCGCCAGGCCGTGACACGCACCGTTGTCGGGCGGGGGAAGTGGCGGGCGACGGAGCGGAAGCCGGGGTAGGTGTCGAGGCCGCAGTGGGCGACGACGACGACGTCGACGTCGGGTGCGGCGTCGAGCAGCGCACACACGCCGCCGGGCCGGATGGGTAGTACGTGGCGCAGACTGGCGAGTCGTCGGGCGCGGTCGGGATCGGACTGCGTCAGTTTGCTGCGGATTCGTTCGAGGAGGTCGGGCCGGTAGAGGCGGCCTTCGGGGAAGATGACCGCGACCGTCGAGCGGTCGAGCGCGGATCCAAGATCCGATATGGCGCGGCGGGCTTGGGGGCCGTCGGCGCGGGGGATGAAGGTGGAGCCGAGCCGCCGGTAGAGGAGATCGAAGCCGGGATCGGCGAGTAGTTCCTCCATGATCACACTGTGGACGTGATATCCGCGCGGTTGGTAGAGCAGGTATGGGAGTGACGCGTCGAGCACGTTGACGTGGCGGCACAACACAATCGCGGGCGCGGGCTCGAGCGCCTTGGTGGCCTCGTCGTCGATGGCGACGCGCAGGTCGAGCAGTCGCGCGGCGCGGCGTTCCAGTAGTGCGATCGACCAACGCTGTATGCGTTCGTGGCGACGGATCGACGCCGGCGACTGGAGACGCGTCCCAAATCCAGCACGGAGCCATAACCACGGTACGACCAAGATCTCGACGCTGTCATTGACCGCGTATTGGGTGACGAAGAGGTACACACGGAGGCTCGGTAGGCACCGGCGGCCCCGAATCAGATCGGCGACGATCAGCATGGGGGTGAGAACCGGCAGCCCAACGACCGCGACGGTCGTCACCGTGAGCATGGTCGGGATCGTGACCGTGCGCCGCTTCCAACGCACCGAACGCGGCTCACCCGCGGAGCTCCTGGAGGCGCTCACGCCCCAATCGTCACTCGGTCCGACGGATCGAACCCGTGATTGACCCGACGCATCGGGTTGCAGTCTTGTTGACCGCGACTAGCGAACTGCAACTCGGCAGCTGCGCCCCTAGGAGGCTGGGACCCCGCTACTGGTCGCTACCGTGCTCGTGTGAGTGACGCAGCCGGTCGGCCGATCGCTACCATCCGTCTTCTGGTCGGCGTCTACAACGCCAACGGCACCGTGGGCGGCGAACTCGCATATTTCATCGGCGCTCGGCTCGGCCGTGCGCACTGCGCGCTGTGTGACATCACCCACGGGCTCGCACGCGAACGGGCCGACTGGAAATCCTGCCGCGCGGGCCTCCGGGTGCCGTTCGAGACTTATCACCGCAACGACCAACCCGAAGCGGTGCTGGCAGCATCTCGCGGGGTCGTACCGGTCGTGCTGGCCGATACCGACGCGGGCCTGATCGTGCTCCTCGACCCCGCTGATCTGTCAGCCTGCACCGGGTCGGTCGATCTTTTCGCGCGTGCGATCGAACAAGCCGCGGCGCAGGCCGGTCTGACTTGGCCGACCTGATCCCTCGGTTCAGGCGAGGAGCGCTTGTACGGCTTCGGGGAGCGCGTCGACGCAGGTGCACGCCGGGTCATCGACGTCCGCGTCGGGTCTGTGTCCGACGTGATCGAAGATCCCGACCGCATCGTGCTCGGCGACGGTCGCCACGGTGGCGACGATGCGCAGATCCCATTGAGTTCCGGCATGTTCGTGCAGGATCGCGATGGCGCGGTCGTGGCCCATGCCGCGTCGGTAGTGACGGGTGTTGGCCATCGCGTCGTAGGCATCGCATACCGCGACGATGCGTGCTGAGAGTGGGATCGCGTCGCCGACGAGCCGGTCGGGATACCCGGTGCCGTCGGGACGTTCATGGTGTGCTCTCACGATCGGCGCCACCGAGATCAGGCTCGGCACGGTACGCAGGAGTTCGTCGCCGATGATCGTGTGGCGTTGCACTGCGGTGTATTCGTCTTCGGTGAGACGACCAGGTTTGGTCAAGATGGTGTCTTCGATCCCCAGCTTGCCGACATCGTGGAGCAGCGCACCCAAGATCACCTGGCGCAACTGCCCGGCCGGAACACGGAGCGCTTCGCCGGTCCGGCCCGCGAGCTCCGCGACCCGCACGACATGGTCGCGCGTGACCTGATCCTTCCGTGCCAGCGCGGCTATGAACTCGTGCACGACGGGCGCGAGACCAATCTCGAACGCGGCGAGCGGGTCGCGTACCAACACGGGTTCGAGGACCTCGAGCACCGTGTCCCGCAAACGTGGCGCGTACCACATCGCGCCGAGGACACCGAAGACGCCGAATACATCGAACGCGTGCACGGCCCACCAGCCGACCGTGAACGGGTTGCGGCCCATCCAGACAGTCGACGTCAACGCGATCGACACCACAGCGAGCGACGCGCCGAGGAT
>DATJAA010000295.1:0-6689 GCA_035516815.1 Acidimicrobiia bacterium
TCGCGCGCGAGGCGCTGGACCATGTGGATTTCGGTGCCGATTGCCAGGGTCGAGCCCGGCGCGGCGGCCTGTACCCATTCCTGGATGCGCTCGGTCGACCCGACGCGGTCGGCCATCTCGACGACGTCGTGCGCGCACTCCGGGTGCACGATCACTTCCACATCGGGGTGCTCGGCCCGCACGGCTTCGATGTGCGCGGGCCGGAATCGCTGGTGCACCGAGCAGTGGCCCTTCCAGAGGAGCAGCGTCGCATCCTTGATGTCGCGTTCCTCGAGCCCGCCGCAATCCTGGTGCGGGTTCCACACGCGCATGTCGGCCGCGCCGAAGCCCATGGTGAACCCGGTGTTGCGGCCGAGATGCTGGTCGGGAAAGAACAGCACCTTGTCGCCCTTCGCGAGCGCCCACTCGAGCACGGCGCGCGCGTTCGACGACGTGCATACGGCGCCCCCGTGGCGGCCGACGAACGCCTTCAGGGCGGCGGACGAGTTCATGTACGTGATGGGGACCACCCTGTCGATGTCGGAGACGGCCGCGATCTCGTCCCAGGCATCCTCGACCTGATCAAGGTCGGCCATGTCGGCCATCGAGCACCCGGCGTTGAGGTCGGGAAGGAGCACGCGCTGGTGGTCGCCGGTGAGCACATCGGCCGATTCGGCCATGAAGTGCACGCCGCAGAACACGATGTCGGTCGCGCGTTCGTTGTCGGCCGCGAAGCGGGCGAGCAGGAACGAGTCACCGACCGCATCCGCCCAGCGGATGACCTCGTCGCGCTGGTAGTGGTGGCCGAGGATGACGAGCCGTCCGCCGAGTGCCGATTTCGCGCCGGCGATGCGGTCGACGAGTTCGTCATCCGTCGCCAGGGTGTACTCGTCCGGAAGCGGGGCCTGGAGTCGCAGCATTGGGGGCCTCCCCTTTTCGGGGTCAACTCCTCGTCGGCCGGCGGGTGGCAGCCCGGTCGCCAGCACCGCGGGGTTGTCGGCCTCGGAGCTTGTAACGGATACGCCGGATACCGGGCCGGCGCGAAACCACCATAACACTCATGTCGAGTGGAAGGGAGGACGACCGCACCCTCCTGACCAGCCCCGACGAATTCTCCGGCCGTCGCGAAGAATCTTCCGAAGAATCCTCGCGACGAATCGGCGGAGAACGCCCCGGGGTCGGGACGCCGGCGAACGGGCGCACCACCGGCGCACCGGCCCGCGACAATGGACCCGTGGTCACCCGCCCCGAGACCGGATCGATCCCCGACGCACCCGGTTCGTACCAATTCCTCGACGCCCAGGGCCGGGTCATCTACGTCGGGAAGGCGAAGAGTCTGCGCAGCCGGCTCTCGAACTACTTCCTCCAGCCCGAGTTGCTCGCCGAGCGCACCCGGCAGATGGTCAGCACCGCCGAGTCGGTCGAGTGGATAGTCGCCAAGAACGAGGTCGAGGCGTTCTTCCTCGAGTTCAACCTGATCAAGCGGCACAAGCCCCGTTTCAACATCCGCCTGAAGGACGACAAGAGCTACCCCTACCTGGCGGTGACCCTGGATGAGGACTGGCCCCGCGCCATGGTTCTGCGGGGCCAAAAGCGCAAGGGTGTCCGCTACTTCGGCCCGTATGCCCATGCGTACGCAATCCGAGAGACGCTCGATCTGCTGCTGCGGACGTTCCCGATCCGAACCTGCACGAAATCGAAGTTCGACCGCCACCATCGGCTCGGTCGTCCCTGCCTCTATGCGCACATCGAGAAGTGCGCCGCTCCATGCGTCGGCGACATCGATCACGACGAGTACGACAAGCTCGTCCACGACCTGCTCGACTTCCTCGACGGCGAGCACGACGCGATCCTCCGCACGCTCGAGCAACGCATGGCCGAGGCGGCCGACCAGCTCGAGTTCGAGCTCGCAGCCAGGGTCCGCGACCAGCTCGCGAGCGTGCGCAAAGCCATCGAGCGCCAGCAGATGGTCGCGTCCCGCGAGGAAGACTTCGACCTCATCGGGCTCGACGAAGACCTCCTCGAAGCCAGCGTCCAGGTCTTCTACGTGCGCAAGGGGAGGGTCGTCGGCCGCAAAGGTCTGATCGTCGACAAGGTCGAGGATCTCGACACGCCGGCCCTGATAGCCCGCATCGTCGAACAGCTCTACGCCGACGCACCCAAAGAAGACGTCCCCCGCGAGATCCTCGTGCCCGTCGAGCCCGAGGACTGCGAGCTGTACGAAGAGCTGCTCACGTTGAATCGCGGCGCCAAGGTGCGAGTGCGGGTACCCCAGCGCGGCGGCAAGCGGGAGCTGCTGCAGACGGCCACGCTCAACGCGCGCGAGTCGTTCCAGCGACACAAGCTCCGGCGCGCCTCGGATCACAACGCGCGCGCCCGTGCCCTCGTCGCGCTGCAGGAGGCCCTCGCGCTCCCGGAAGCACCTCTGCGGATCGAGTGCTTCGACATCTCCAACCTGCAGGGCACCGAGATCGTCGGCTCGATGGTGGTCATGGAAGACGGCCTGCCGAAGCGCTCCGACTATCGCCGCTTCAAGGTGCGGCTCGAGGGTCAGGACGACTTCGCGTCGATGGAAGACGTCCTGACCCGCCGGTTCCGTAACTACCTGCGCGAGCGCGACGAGGGCGCGCATTCGGGCAAGCGGTTCGCATACCCGCCGAACCTGCTGTTGATCGACGGCGGCAAGGGTCAGCTGGGTGTGGCGGTTCGGGTACTCGAGGAGCTCGGCCTGGAGGACATCTGCGTCGCGAGCCTCGCGAAACGGTTCGAGGAGGTGTACCTGCCCGGCCGGCCCGACCCGGTCCGCATCCCGCGCGATTCCGAGGCGCTGTACCTGCTGCAGCAGGTGCGCGACGAAGCGCACCGTTTCGCGATCACCTACCACCGCCAGTTGCGCGACAAGAAAATGACCGTGTCGGTGATCGACGACGTCCCCGGACTCGGGCCCACGAGAAAGAAGCGGCTCCTGAAGGAGTTCGGGTCGGTCAAGAAGATGCGCGAGCTCGACGAGGCCGAGCTGCTCGCGCTCTCGTGGCTGCCCGATCCGGTGGCCAAGGCCGTTTTTGCCCGTCTCCACGGCCTCGAGCGCGCGACGATGGACCAGCCATGATCTCGTTGTCGCTCGACGTGACGATCATCACCGGCATGTCAGGGGCCGGGCGTTCCGAGGCCGCGCACGTCCTGGAAGACCTCGGTTACTTCGTCATCGACAACCTGCCTCCCATGTTGATCGGCAAGGTCGCCGAGCTGGCGCGCAGCACTGAGAAGCCGATCCGCTACGCGCTGGTGGTCGATGTGCGTAGCGGCGACTTTCTCCACGACCTCTCCGAGGCGATCGACGAGCTGAGCCACAACGGAGCCCATACACGCGTGCTGTTCCTCGATGCGTCCGATGCGGTGCTCGTGCGGCGGTACGAGGCGAGCCGTCGTCGCCATCCCCTGTCGGATACCGACCGCGTGAGCGACGGCATCGCACGCGAGCGCGCGCTGCTGGGACCACTCATCGGCGAAGCGGATCTCATCGTCGACACCTCCGACCTGAACGTTCACCAGCTCCGCGACCGCCTCCGCGAGCTCTTCGCGGAGCACGCGGTCGACGGTGCCCTGCAGGTGAACATCGTGTCGTTCGGCTACAAACACGGCCTGCCGATCGACGTCGACCTCGTGTTCGATTGCCGCTTCCTCCCGAATCCGCACTGGGTCGACGATCTGCGCCCGCTGACCGGGCTCGACGAACCGGTGAAGGAGTACGTGCTGGGCCGCGCGGGAACCAAGGCGTTCCTCGCCCAGCTCGATTCGTTGCTCGAGCTCACGCTGCCGGGCTTCGAGCGAGAGGGAAAGGCGTACCTGTCGATCGGAGTCGGGTGTACCGGCGGGCGGCATCGGAGCGTCGTCGTCGCCGAACAATTGGGCGATCGCCTGCGCGGCCACGGGTACGCCGCGACAGTGCACCACCGAGACATCGGTCGCGACGCCTGACGTGCGGCCTGCCATTGTTGCTCTCGGCGGCGGACACGGCCTTGCCGTCGCGCTTCGCGCGGTCCGCGAATACGCGGGGGAGATCACCGCGGTCGTCGGGGTTGCCGACGACGGCGGGAGCTCCGGCCGGTTGCGTCGTGACCTGCACGTGCCGGCCCTCGGCGACCTCCGCCGTTGCCTGGTCGCGCTCGCCGACGACGGTCCGTGGCCCGCGGCCTTCGAGTACCGCTTCAGCTCCGGCGAGTTGGCCGACCACGCGCTCGGCAATCTGATCCTGGTGGGTCTGGCCGAGACGCTCGGCGACCTCACCGCCGCGCTCGACGAGGCGGGCCGTACGCTCGGCTCCGTCGGACGCGTGCTCCCGGCGACGGCCGGTCCGGTCTCCATGACCGCGAACGTCGGCGGCCGGCTCGTGGAGGGCCAGGTTGCGATCGCGTCGGCCGGCGCGCACGCGCGCATCCGCGACGTTCGCCTCGCGCCGCCCGACGCGGCGGCGTGCCCGGAGGCGATCGACGCAATCGGCCGGGCCGACCAGATCGTCATCGCGCCCGGTTCGCTCTACACCAGCATCGTCGCCGTGCTGGTGGTGCCGGAGATCCGCGTCGCGCTCGAGAAGGCGCCCGGCCAGGTGGTGCTGGTTTCGAACCTCGCGACCGAGGATGAGACGGAAGGCCACGACGGCACCGCCCACTTCACCGCGGTGAGGGATCACGGCGGCCGGGTCGACCGGCTCCTGTACGATCCCGATCACGGCCTCGCGGTCGACGCGGCCGCGATTGCTGCTCAGGGCACCGAGCCGATCGCGGCGGCGATCGCCGCGCCCGGCGGTGCCGGTCATGATCCCGGACAACTGGCGAAGTCGCTTTCGGCTCTGCTGTAGTCGCACCTTCGGTCCTCAGAGGAGGCACAGAGATGGCAGTACGGGTCGGAATCAACGGGTTCGGCCGGATCGGCCGCTCGTTCACGCGGGCGATCCTCGCGCGCGGCGAACAAGCCAACGTCGAGCTGGTCGCGGTGAACGATCCCTTCGGCGACGCCGGAACCATGGCGTTCCTGCTCAAGCACGACTCCGTCGGCCGCACGCTCCCGAACGAGATCAAGCACGACAGCAATGGATTCTCGGTCGACGGCCACGACGTCAAGAAGCTCGACGAGCGGGACCCGGCCGAGATCCCCTGGGCCGACAACGGTGTCGACGTCGTGATCGAGTCAACCGGGTTGTTCACGTCGCGCGAGAAGGCGAGCGCGCACCTGAAGGGCGGGGCGAAGCGGGTCATCATCTCGGCGCCCGCCGGCGACGCCGACGCGACGATCTGCCTGGGCGTGAACGACGACGCGTACGATCCCGCGCGGCACACCGTGATCTCCAACGCGTCGTGCACCACCAACTGCCTGGCCCCGCTCGCCAAAGTGCTGAACGACGATTTCGGGATCGAGCAGGGCTTCATCACCACCGTGCACGCTTACACGAGCGACCAGCAGCTGCAGGATCAGGCGACCGCGACCCGCTCCGGCAAGCCCGACCTCAGGCGCATGCGCGCGGCCGCGCTGTCGATCATCCCGAGCTCCACCGGTGCGGCCAAGGCCATCGGCCTCGTCCTGCCGGATTTGCAGGGCAAGCTCGACGGCATCTCGATGCGGGTGCCGACGCCGACCGGTTCGATCACCGACCTCGTCGCGGTGTTGCGCAAGGACGTCAGCGTCGACGCGGTCAACGACGCCTTCCGCAAGGCGGCGGCGAACAAGAGCTACCGCGGGGTGCTGGAGTACTCCGACCTACCGCTCGTCTCGGCCGACATCGTCCAGAACCCCGCTTCGTGTATCTTCTCGGCGCTCGACACGATGGCGAACGGCACGATGGTCAAAGTCCTCGGCTGGTACGACAACGAGTGGGGCTACTCCAACCGCCTCATCGACCTCGTCGAGTTCGTCGGCTCGAAGTAGCGGGCGGCGCGCGGGGGAGCGGTCCGATGGTGGACCCGGTTCCGCAACTCGAGGATCTGCCCTTGCGTCGCGGAACGCGGGTGCTGTTGCGCGCCGACTTCAATGTTCCGCTCGCCGACGGCCGGATCGAGGACGACCTCCGCATCACCGCGGCCCTGCCGACGATCGAGTACCTGCGCGAGAAGCAGGCCGCGGTCGTCTGTTGCTCGCACCTCGGGCGACCGAAGGGGAAGTTCGACCCGAAGCTCTCGCTGGCCCCGGTCGCCGCGCGGCTGTCGGAGCTGCTCGGAGCCGAGGTCCCACTGTCGCCGGAAGTGGCCGGCTTCCTTTCGCTCGAGCGCGCGCAGTCACTCCAACCCGGCGACGTCATGCTCATCGAGAACCTGCGGTTCGATCCGGGCGAGGAGGCCAACGATCCCGCGTTCGGACTCAATCTCGCTCAGCTCGGCGACGTGTACGTCGACGACGCGTTCGGCGCCGCGCATCGCGCCCACGCCTCGATCGTCGGCCCCCCGGTCACCTTGCCCAGCGCCGCCGGCCGGCTGCTCGCGCGCGAGGTCGAAGTCCTCGGCGGATTGCTCGACGCGCCGAAGTCGCCGTTCGTCGGCATCCTCGGTGGTGTGAAGGTAAGCGACAAGTTGGGCGTGATCGACGCTTTGCTCTCCCGATGCGACACGCTGCTCATCGGCGGCGCCATGGCGTTCACGTTCCTGGCGGCGCGCGGCGGGCATGTCGGGGCATCGCTCGTCCAAGCCGATCAGGTCGAGCACTGTCGCGAGCTGCTCGAG
>DATJAA010000296.1:0-16108 GCA_035516815.1 Acidimicrobiia bacterium
CGCACTCGAGCGGCCGCTGCCGCAGCTGACGTCGGTGTGGCTCCCGGACGGCGTCGATGCCCCAACCGTCGACGTCGACAGGTATCCCTCCGAGCGAAGTGACGGTGTCGACGAGGAGCAAGGTGTCGGTCTGCTGGAGGACCGAGAGGGGCGCGATCTCGTTCTCGACGCCGGTCGACGTCTCTGCGTGGACGACCGCGAGGAGTCGCGCGGCGGGATGTTGACGCTGAGCGTCGAGGAGGCGCTGGGGATCGATGGCGCGTCCCCACGGCGAGTCGACCCGCACGATCGCCGCGCCGCAACGGCGGGCGACCTCGCACATGCGCTCTCCGAAGACACCGTTCACGCCGATGATCGCGGTGTCGCCCGGTTCGAGCAGGTTGACGAAACAGGCTTCCATCCCCGCCGAGCCGGTCCCGCTGACCGGGAGCGTCAGCGCGTTGCCCGTCCGGAAGACGCGCCGCAGCCGATCCCCGATCTCGTCGAGGACGTCGAGGAAGTCGGGGTCGAGATGCCCGAGCACGGGGCGCTGGAATGCCTCCATCACCTCCGGATACGGGTTGGAAGGTCCCGGGCCGAGCAGCAACCGATCCGCGTGCGCCACGCCGGGAGATTAGCGACGGCGCGCCGGGCACCTACCCGAGTCTCCGGAGGCGGGGCGCCGGGGGTTGTCGTCAGGCAGCTTGGAATTCGGCCAGGCAGGGCAGACGCTGCCAACCCCGGCCGAGCACGTGCAAGGCCTCGTCGACGCCGGGCGCCTCCGCGACCACCATGCCGCGCGCGAGCTGCGCGGCGGCGCGAGCGACGAACGTGACGTCGGCGTCCGGGAGTGCAGCGCCGGACCGCTGCGCGGCGTCCTGGACGCGAGTCGCCGCCGCGAGAGCAGCCGCGGCCGCATCGTGCAAGCGGTGGACGTGGCGCAGTGTCTGCTCGATCATGAGCATCGCACGGGTCGCCGCGATCTCGTCCGCGGTCGACGTGCACACTGCATGCAGATCGACGGCGACGGAGCGGATGTCGTCGAGGCTCAACTTCGCCAGTGCTTGCCCGAAGACCTCGACGTCCACACCCCTATCTCGGCAATTCCGGCGAAGAGTAAAGCGCGGTCTGCGGAGCGCCTCCCACCTGCCTCGCGGGGCGCGTCTCTCAGGTGGAGTCGCGTACGAGGCCGTCGAGGATGTCGGCCTCCGACACGACGAGCGTGTCGAAGCCCCAGTGGCGCATGACGCCTACGACGACGATCGCGCCGCCGACGATCACGTCGACTCGACCCGGATCGAGGCCCGGATTGTGGCGCCGGCGCTCGACGGGTTCGGTCGCGAGCGTCCGGAAGACCTCCTCGGCTGCCGCTCGGCTCAGGTGGAAGTGGTCGATCACTTCGCTGCGCGCCTCGTCGACCCCCAGCTCCACCGCGGCCATCGTCCATACCGTTCCCGCCGTGCCGATGAGCGTCTTCGCATCGCGCGAGCCGGGAAGCGCGCGAGCCACGTCGGCCAGCTGATCGCGCACCACCGAGACCGCCTGGCTCAACTCCTCGGCCGTCGGCGGATCGGAGTGCAGGAACTGCTCGGTGAGCCGAACACACCCGACGTCTATCGAGCGCAGCCCTTCGGGGCTTTCGGAACCGACGATGAGCTCCGTAGAGCCGCCGCCTACGTCGACGACCAGGTACGGGCCCGGTTCCTCGATCTCGGCGGTCGCGCCGAGGTACTCGATGCGAGCTTCCTCTTCGCCGCTGAGCAGCTCGGGGCGAACGCCGAGTACGTCCTGGGTCGGATCGAACAGCGCGTCGCGGTTGGTGGCGTCGCGCGACGCGCTCGTCGCCGTCGCGCGCACCCGTTCGACACGGAGCTCGTCCATGACGCCGCGGTACTCGCGCAGCACCGTCAGCGTGCGCGCGATCGCGTCCGGATGGAGCGCGCGGTCGCGGTCCACACCTTGTCCCAACCGCGTGATCCGGGTCCGCCTGTCGAGCGGTACGAGTTTGGCGTCGCGGCCGCGTCCGTCGATGTCGGCGACGAGGAGCCGCGTCGAGTTGGTGCCCATGTCGATCGCGGCGACGCGACTCATCCGAGATGCTCCTCGACCCAACGGCCCACCGGGTCCTCGCCCCCGGCGAGGTGATACGCGAGGTGGGCGTGCAGGCACTTCACGCCGCGGGCGGTTCCGCCGACGCCCCCGCTCGGGCGCGGGCCTTCGTGATCGGCCGCGAGCGCCGCGTCGCGCTCGCGTGCGTAACGCTCGTGCGCGGCACCGAGCTCGTCGGCGCCGACTGCAGCCTCCGCCGCGCGCACTCCCCCCGAAGACTCCAGCCGGGCAACGCGCAGGGACAGGTCGGGATCGACGAGCCAGTAGCGGGTCGGCATCGGGGTTCCGTCGTCGAGCAGCGGTGCGTTGCGGATCACGACCGGGTCGCCGCCGGCGTTGCGCACGACGACTTCGAAGCCCGCTCTCGGCGCGCGACCAAGCAGGCGTGTCAACGCCGCAACGTCCTGCTCGCTCGAGGAGTCGGCCCGCATCACGGTCCGAGTGTAGGGACGCGGGTCAGGGAACGGTCGTGGTGCTCGTCTGCGCGGGTGCCATCTCGGCGGGGACGACGTCGTACACCTGCTCGCCGGGGAAGACCCGGTGGAACTGCTCGCGGGCCATCTGCTCGATGGCCGACGGCGTCTGCAGCCTGGCCGCCTGCGCCTGCAGCTGGTCGTTCTGCGAGCGCAGCACCTCGAGGTCGTGCTGCGCGGTCGACACCTGGCGGCGCTCGGCGAGGTAGGAGCGCGTCGGGAAGACGAAGACGAAGAGGATCGCAACCACCGCGAGCGCGACAAGCGCCAGGCGGGCGCGGGCGCCGCGACTCATCCGCGCGCCTTGCCCGGAAACGCCTCGTGCCCGAGGTACTCCGCGGACTCGCCGAGATCCTGCTCGATCCGGAGCAGCTGGTTGTACTTCGCGACCCGATCGCTGCGTGCCGGTGCACCGGTCTTGATCTGGCCGGCGTTCGTGGCGACCGCGAGGTCGGCGATCGTTGCGTCTTCGGTCTCGCCGCTGCGGTGCGAGATCACGCACGTGTACGCGTTCCGTCCCGCGAGCGCCATCGTGTCGAGCGTGGCCGTGAGTGAACCAATTTGGTTCACCTTGATGAGGATCGAGTTCGCGACGCCCGCATCGATGCCGTGCCGCAAGCGCTCGGAGTTGGTGACGAACACGTCGTCGCCGACGAGTTGCACCTCGCCCGCGAGCCGGCGCGTGAGCGCGGCCCAGCCGGCCCAGTCGTCTTCGGACATGCCGTCTTCGATCGAGACGATCGGGTACCGGCTGCAGAGGCCGGCGAGATAGTCGGCGAACTCCGCGCCCGTGAAACTGCGCTTCTCGCCCGCGAGCTCATATGTACCGTCGTCGAACAGCTCGGTCGCGGCGATGTCGAGACCGAGTGAGATCTCGGTACCCGGCTGGTAACCGGCACTCTCGATCGCAGTGAGCAACAGCTTCAGGGCATCCTCGTTGGAAGGAAGATCGGGCGCGAAACCGCCTTCGTCACCCAGGCCCGTCGAGAGGCCGCGATCGCGCAGCAACCCGCGCAGCGCGTGGTAGGTCTCGGTGCCCCAGCGCAGTGCCTCCGCGAAGCTCACCGCGCCCACCGGCAACAGCAGGAACTCCTGAATGTCGACATTGCTGTCGGCGTGGGCGCCGCCGTTCAACACGTTCATCATGGGAACGGGCAGGACGTGCGCATTCGTGCCGCCGACGTAGCGGTACAAGGGCATGCCGCATTCCTCGGCAACCGCCTTCGCCGCGGCCAGCGACACGCCGAGGATCGCGTTGGCGCCCAGCCGCCCGCAGTTGGCCGTGCCGTCGAGCGCGAAGAGCGTCGTGTCGAGGGAGCGTTGGTCGGCTGCGTCCAGACCGACCACGCAATCGCGGATCTCGCCGTTGACATTGGCGATGGCGTCGAGCACGCCCTTGCCGCCGAAGCGGGAACCGCCGTCGCGCAGCTCGACCGCCTCGTGCGCGCCGGTGCTCGCGCCACTCGGAACCGCGGCGCGACCCCGCGCGCCGGAAATCAGCTCGACTTCGACTTCGACGGTCGGGTTGCCACGGGAATCGAGGATCTCGCGGCCGCCGACCTCGTCAATAATGCTCACCGCAACTCCTGGGGCCAATGTTGCGAATGTATACGTTCTCGCGCTCGTTGTGGCAGCGAACGCACGTTCGGTGCGAACAGCGCGCTCGAGCCCGGCCGACGTCGTGGGTCTGAAACGGCGCCCGGAACCCTGCTCTTATCCGCAAGCGCGGGCCCACAGGCGGCCGACCGTGCCCGCGTCGGCCGCGGTGAGGTCGACACCTTCGGTCCCGGCGAGCGCCTCCATCCGCACGAAACGGTCGCGGAACCGATTGGCCCACCCGCTCAGCGCCGATTCGCCGTCGATCCCGAGCCCGGCCGCCCGCACGACGAGCGCCGCGAGGGCCTCGGCCAGGGCTGCTTCGTCGGCCGGATCGTCCGACCCGGCGCTCGCGACCGGCCCGGTGCCCGCGAGAACCACGCTCGGGTCGAGCCCGACGGACGACGCCTTGCGGAGGAGTTTCTGCACGAGGATCAGGGCGGGCAGGCCCGGCGTAATGCCCTCGACCAGCGAGGAGTGACCCTTCTCGTCCTTCTTGATCTGCTCCCAATTGCTGACGACCGCGTCGGGCGTAGCCGCTTCGACTTCGCCGAACACGTGCGGGTGGCGGCGGACGAGCTTGTCGTGAACGCCCCGCGCGACGTCGGCGATCGTGAACGCGCCCGCCTCGGCGGCAAGCACCGAATGGATCATGACCTGGAACAGCAGATCGCCGAGCTCGTCCTCGAGCGCGTCGTACGCACCGACCGGTACGTTGCCGCCCGGTGCGTCGACCGGGAGCTCGTCGATCGCGGCCGCGACCTCGTAAGCCTCCTCGAGCACGTGGCGCCGCAACGAGTGGTGGGTCTGCGCGGCGTCCCACGGACAGCCACCCGGCCCGCGCAGACGCTCGGTGAGGGCGTGCAGCCGCGCCAGCTCGCTCGCTACGGACACGTCACCGGTGTCGACGAACACCGAAGTGAGGTGATCGGGTTCGACCGACTGATCGAGATCGGCGAGCGGCACGGGAACGAGCCGCTCCTCCGGCAGCCCGAGCGACTGCAGCACGATCACCTCGTGCTCGGGCGCGAGAACCTCGAGCAACGCGAGCTTGACGTCGGAGAGCACGAATCGCGTGTCGCATTGCGCGAGCAACATCGGGCCCGAGTAGCCCGCGGACTCGACCGCGAAGGTGCGTGCGTCCACGACCCGCGCGCCCGTCATCGGATCGATCCCGAGGCGGTTCCACGCGAGATCTGCGAACGACAGCCCGGGAATGATCTCGATCTCGATCCCCGCGCCGCGCAGCAGCACGACCGTCCGCTCGGCGACCGACGGGCTCCCGGGCACGGCGTACGCGATCTCGCCGTGCTCCTGGGCGGCCGCGACGACGTGCGCCGCGATCGCCGCGTAGACCGCGTCGAGATCGTCGCCGGTGTCGTACAGCAGGTCGAGTGGCTCGAGCTTGATCCCCTCGCGCGCGAGGTCGTCGACTGTGGGATGGCGGGCCGTGCGAACCAAACGGACCGGGACGCGGTCGAGCGCCGTTCGCGCCGCGGGCAGCAGCAGGTCGATTCCGGCCGGTCCGAGACCGACGACGACGACGCGCGGCCGACTCACCCGGCCGCCGGAGCGGTGCTCGGTGTCGTCGTGGTCGGCTCACACTGCGACCCGGTCTCGCGACACACCCGCGGGCTCGGGACGGTCGGCGGGATGACCGCGAGACTGGTGTTCCCCGTGGACGGGTCGGTCTGCGGGCCCCAAGTCCCGTACAACGGATTCACCCACACCTTGATCTTCGCCAACCGTGCCGCGAGCACCGAGCCGTACGCCTGCGAGAGCGCCTGCGCGTACTGCCGCGCGTCGGTCTGCGGATCCCACGGCCGCACCAGGATCAGGTGGTACCCAAACTGCGACTTGACCGGTCCGGTGACTGCTCCGATGGACGCCGCATCCGCGGCGTCTTGGAACGGCGCGACGAACTCGTCAGGGCTGAGGCACCCGAGTGCGCCGCCCTCCTTGCCCGATGCGGTGTCGATCGACTGGGCCTTCGCGATCTGCGTGAAGGTCGCGCCACCCGATCGGATCAGGTCCGCCGCCTTCTTCGCCTCCGCCTCGGTCCGGAGCAGGATGTGCGACACGAAGCGGCCCGAAGGGCAGCTTGCGTAGTAGCGGATCACGGCCGTGAACCTGGCCTCGCGCCCGATAATTCGCGCGGCGAACGCCTTCGGAAGCGTGTTCATCACCCCGGTCGAGAACGTGGCGTTCGCCTCGCTCTGTGCCGTCTTGGTGTCGGCGGTGGACACCGAGAGATGTGCGCTCGCGAACTCCGCGTCGGCGACGGTCTGGCTGATGAGCTCGGTCAGCCAGCGGCTCGACAGCTGCTGGTCTGTCGAAGCATTACCCCCGACCCCCTGGAACCCGCCTTGCTGGAGCGCTTGCGCGAATTGTGGGTTCGTCGACAGCGCGTGCAGGTCGTCGGTGAGCTCGCTACGCGTGATGTGCACGGTGTGGGATCCGGTGCTGTCGGTGTAGCTCACGGTCGCCGCGTCGGAGGAACGATTACTGCAGCCGGACAGCCCGAGTGCGAGGACACCCGTAGCGAGCACGGCCGCGACGGGTCGGAAGCGGCGAGCGATCATCGGGCGGATGGTACCCGGGCCTTCTCCGCATCCTCGGTCGCAGGCTCCTCCGCAACCGGTGGGCTGATGGTGTCGAGCAAACGGACGAGCGCCCCCGCGATCGAGAGGTCGGCGGACGCGGTGACGGGCACCACGACGGCGTCGGGCAGCACCTGCGCTCCCGCGATCATGCGCTTCAGCCGAACCTCCTGCGACTTCAACAAGTGCCAACCGTCGAGGCGCGCCCGGCCCTTCTGCACGGACACTGCTCGGATGCCGAGTCGCAGGCATGCCGCGCGCAGGCGGGCAACCTCGAGCAACGCGATCGCCGGCGGCGGCGGCGGACCGTAACGATCCTCCCATTCGGCGCGCACGTCGTCGACGTCGTCGGCGCTGGTCACCGCGGCCAATCGCCGGTACGCCTCCATGCGCACGTCGTCGCGCCCGATGTAGTCGCTCGGGAGATGCGCGGTGACCGGAAGGTCGATCTGCACCTCGGTCGGATGCTCGGGCACTTCGCCGGTCAACTCACCGACGGCCTCGGTGACCATCTCGACGTAGAGATCGAAACCGACCGCCGCGATGTGGCCCGACTGCTCGGCGCCGAGCAGGTTGCCCGCACCGCGGATCTCGAGATCGCGCATCGCGATCTTGAAACCCGATCCGAGAACGGTGAACTCGCCGATCGTCTTCAAACGCTCGTAGGCCTGCTCGCTGAGCGCGCGGTCGGGCGGATAGAGGAGGTACGCGTACGCGCGCTGCCCGCGGCGACCGACCCGCCCGCGCAGCTGGTAGAGCTGCGAAAGCCCGAGCATGTCGGCCCGGTCGACCACCAGCGTGTTGACGGTCGGCATGTCGAGCCCGCTCTCGACGATGGTCGTGCACACGAGCACGTCGTGCTCGCGGTCCCAGAACTCCTGCACGACCCGCTCGAGCCGGTTCTCGTCGAGCTGCCCGTGCGCGATCGCGACACGCGCTTCGGGCACGAGTCGCTTCACGTCGTCGGCGATGTGCGCAATGTCGTGCACGCGATTGTGCACGTACAGCACCTGGCCTTCCCGCAACAGCTCTCTCCGGATCGCTTCGGAGACCGCGCGCTCGTCGAGCTCACCGACATAGGTCAGGATCGGCTGGCGATCCTCCGGTGGCGTGTTCACCAACGAGAGATCACGGATGCCGGTGAGCGACATCTCGAGCGTGCGCGGAATCGGTGTGGCGGTGAGCGTCAGCACGTCGACGTTCGTGCGCCACTCCTTGATGCGCTCCTTGTGCTGTACGCCGAAACGCTGCTCTTCGTCGACGACGAGCAGACCGACGTCCTTGAACGTGATGTCGGCGCCGAGCAGGCGGTGGGTGCCGATGATGATGTCGACGGTGCCGTCGGCGACACCCTTCACGACATCGGACTGCTCCTTCGCGGTCAGAAAACGCGAGAGCACCTCGACGCGCACCGGGTAGTTGGCGAACCGCTCGCGGAAGGTCTGGCCATGCTGGCTCGCGAGCAATGTGGTCGGCACGAGGATGGCGACCTGCTTGCCGTCGAACACGGCCTTCGCGGCGGCGCGCAGTGCGACCTCGGTCTTGCCGTACCCGACGTCTCCGCACACCAGCCGATCCATCGGCACGGGCCGTTCCATGTCGGCCTTGGTATCGACGATCGCCTTGGCCTGGTCGGGAGTCTCCTCGTAGGGAAACGCCTCTTCGATCTGGTGCTGGAACGGCGTGTCGGGCTGGAACGCGTATCCGGAGGTTGCGAGCCGCCGCCGGTAGAGCACGACGAGCTCACCCGCGATGTCGCGCACCGCGCGCCGCACCCCGGCCCGTGTCTTCTCCCAGTCGGCGCCGCCCATCTTCGAGAGATGGGGCTCCTCGCCGCCGGTGTACTTGCGGATGAGGCCGATGTCCTCGGAGTCGACGTACACGCGGTCGCCGCCCTTGAACTCGACGACGAGCCGGTCGCGCGTAATGCCGAACATCTCCTTCGTCTCCATGCCGTGGTACCGGCCGACGCCATGCACTCGGTGCACGACGAAATCGCCGACGGTCAGCCCCTCGTAGTGATCGAGGCCTTTGCGCGCGCCGCGAGCACGGCGATGAACACGGCGGCGTCCGGTGAGATCGGCCTCGGCGACGAGCGCGATCTGCTGGGCCGGCAGCACAGCACCGCGATCGAGCGGCGCGACGACGAGGTGGATCCCCGGCGCATCGAGGACGGCACCGTCGTCGGCGATCGCACCGACCCGATCGACGCTGACTCCCTCGTCGGCAAGGATCTGCTCGATCCGATCCGCGCTGCCGCGGCCCTCGGCCGCGATGAACACCCGGAAGCCATCGCGCTTCAGCGCGTTGAGTCGCTGCGCAAGGGCATCGGTGTCGCCGACGACCGGATCGAACGCGCTCGCCGCGAGCGCCGGCGTGTCCGGGGTGTCGGGCACCGCGAGCACCGGTACCGGTTGCGCGCGCGTGTGCGCGAGCAGGCGGTCGAACGGAAGCGACAGCCGCGGCGTATCGGCGGCGTCGACCGGCGCACCCCAGGTACTCGCCAGCGTCCCGGCGAGCGCGGCTTCCTCGTCGAGGAGCTCCTGGGCGCGATCGCGGAGCCGGCGCGGTTCGGCGAGCACGACGAGCGCGGCGGCGGGCAGGAGGTCGGGCAGCAGGTGCTCCTCGGAGGTGAGCCACGGGAGCCACGACTCCATGCCGTCGAACGTGTTGCCTTCTGCGAGCCGTTCCCACTGCTCACGCCCCCAGGGGTGCGTCTCGAGCAGTCCTCGGGCGCGGGCGCGCACCTCGTCGGTGGGGAGCAGCTCGCGCACCGGAAAGATCCACGCGTCGGTGAGCTCCGACGACGACCGCTGATCGGCGACGGAGAAGTGCGAGAGCCGGTCGACCTCGTCACCCCACAGGTCGATCCGTACGGGATGATCTGCCGTCGCCGGGTAGACGTCGACGATCGATCCGCGTACTGCGAGCTCACCGCGCGCCTCGACCTGGTACTCGCGCCGGTACCCGATCGCGACGAGCCGTTCGACCAATTCGTCGCGGTCGATCTGCGCGCCCGCCCGCACGACCACGGGGTCGACGTCTTCGACGTGCGGGCCGAGGCGTTGCACCAGCGCGCGCACCGGCGCGACGATCGCGTGCGGAAGATGCTCGCCACCCGCGCGCAGCCGCCAGATGACCCGTAATCGGCGGCCCATCGTTTCGGTCGCGGGCGACACGCGCTCGAACGGCAGCGTCTCCCACGCCGGGAAGAGCTCGACCGCGTCGGAGCCGAGATACTCACGCAGGTCGCCGGTGATGCGCTCGGCCTCGACGCCAGTCGGTACCGCGACGACGATCGGCCGGCGCGCGGTCGCGCGTGCGAGTGTCGCCACGAACAGTGCGCGTGCGGGTTCGGGAACCGCGACCGGGCGCGCCTGGCCACCGGTCGCGACCGCGACGACCGGGTCGGCTGCGAACAGGGTGGTGAGTCCGGCAAGTGTGGGTGACATCGACTCGGGCATGGCGCGCGTTCAACCCGGGAGCGCGGGCGCCCCCCCGGGGGTCTCGGGTCAGCGTAGACGGTGGCGCGCGGGCGCCTGCGCCCGAGCGCCGAGCGTCACTCGCCGTCGGCGGGCCGGCCGTTGTACTGGTTCATCGCGGCATCGACGCCGTCGGTAGCGATGCGCTCGACCGCGTCGGCCGCCTCCTCGATCGTGACGTCCATCGCCTCGCGCTCGCGTTTCGATACGCGCGACAGCACGTGGTCGGCACCCCGCTCCTTGGACGGTGGTTTGCCGACGCCGATACGCACCCGAAGGAACTCGTCGGAATGAAGATGCTGCTTGATCGAGCGCAAACCGTTGTGACCGGCCAGTCCGCCGCCGACCTTCACGCGCAACACCGCGGGCGGCAGGTCGAGCTCGTCGTGCACGACCACGATCTCCTCCGGGCCAAGGCCATAACGGCGCGCCAACGCACCGACTGCTTCACCGGAGTCGTTCATGTAGGTGAGCGGGATCGCGAGCGCGACGCGCCGATCGCCGATGCGCACCTCGTCGCTGCGCGCGCGACCCTTGGAGCCGCGCAACTTCCCGCCGTGCCGGCGGGCCAGCAGCTCGACGACCTCGGCGCCGACGTTGTGACGCGTGCGCGAGAACTCGTCGCCGGGATTGCCGAGCCCGACCACCAAGAGGTCGACGGGCACGAGTTGCTGCTACTCCGCCGAAGGTGCCTCGGCCGCCGGCGCCGCGCCTTCGCTCGGTGCCACGCCTTCGGCCGCCTCGCCCTCCGCGCCCTCTGCGACCTCAGCCACGCGCGGCGCCGAGACCTGCGCGACGAGATCGTCGCTGCTCTGAAGGACGGTGACGCCGGCGGGCACGCTCAGATCACGGACGAACACCTGGCCGCCGATCTCGAGTGACGCGATGTCGTGCTCGATCGCCTCGGGCAGCTCGGTCGCCTTCGCCTCGACGGTGAGCGTGTGCACGACCTGCTCGAGAATTCCGCCGCGCGCCGCGCCCTCGGCGTCGCCGAGGAGGTGCACCGGTATCTCGGCCTGGATCGTCTGGTCGGCCCGCACGCGTACGAAATCGACGTGCATGATCGAACCGCGCACCGGGTGACGCTGGATCTGCCGCGCGATGGCGAGCTCCTCCCCGCCGTCGACCTTCAGCGTGATCAGCGTGTTCATCCCGCGGCCGCCCGAGAGGATGTGCAACAGCTCTCGCGACGAGACGGATACCGAGACGTTGTCCTCACCGAGGCCGTAGACGACCGCGGGCACGAGACCCTCCCGGCGGACGCGACCGGCCGGACCCTTGCCGGCGGCCGAGCGGCGTTCTGCGATCAGCGTGGCGTCAGCCATGGCGCTTGCATCCTCTCGAGACGGGCGGGGAACAAGAGATTCTCGCGCAGACTCCTGTTCGCGCGGGAATCCCCTTCTAGATCTGGTTCCAGTCGGCCGTATTGGGGATCTGCACCGGCGGCGTCCCGATCACGACGGCGATCTCCTTCAGGTTGCTCAGCGCGATGGTCCGGGGGTCACCGCCGAACTTCGTGCCGTCGACATAGACGGCGATCGGCGTCGCAGGCTCGCAGTAGGTGTCGACACAGGTCGTCGTCAGGGGCACGTTCCACTCGACGAAGAACTGACCGAGCGTGTTGTACTTCCGGGTCGCGGATTCCGTGTGGAGGATGCCCGTCACGTCATGAGTGTGCAGCGGGGAGATGCACGGCTTGTCACACGGGACGACGATCCCGCCCCACGCCGGCAGCCCGTCGGTCGTGAACTGGTGCACGCCGGGATTCGTCGTGTCGATCCCGATTCCGGCGGGGACGAGCACCTTCCGGCCGTTGAGGTACACGTCGAGGTGCGAGTGGACGTGGAACTCGAGCCGCTCCGCGGTCTCGGGTACGAGCCCGGCCGCGCGCGCGCTCACCAGCGGATCGCTCGGTGCCGGCCACGGTGCGTAGGTAGACGGCTCGGGCGGCGCGGCCGTCACCGGCGTCGTGTCACCGGAAGCGGCCGGACCCGAACTGGAACCACCATCACTGCCGCACGCGGTCAGGAGTGCTGCGATCGCGAGTAAGGAAACTACGAAGACGCGTGCAGGTGCCACGGCGCCGACTCTCTCATCACATGTTGTCGCCGCCGAACAGCTCGCTCACCGAGCCGTCCTCGAACACCGCGTCGATCGCCTCTGCGAGGAGCGGCGCGATCGAGAGCACGCGCAGGTTGTCGAAACGTTTCTCGTCCGAGATCGGAACCGTGTTGGTGACGACGACTTCGCGTATCGGACCGTTCTTGAGGCGATCCACCGCGGGACCGGACAGCAGACCGTGCGTCGCGGCGATGTACACGTCGGTCGCGCCACGATCGATGAGCAGGTTCGCGGCGCTGACGACCGTGCCGGCCGTATCGATCATGTCGTCGACGATCACGCAGGTGCGGCCGTCGATATCGCCGACGACCTCGGTCGCCACGGCAACGTTGTGCGTTCCCTTCGGGCGCCGCTTGTCGATGAAGGCGATGTCGGCGCTGAGCCGGTCGGCGAAGCGGCGGGCGAGCTTGCCGCCTCCGGCGTCGGGAGCCACGATCACCGCGTCGCCCTCGACGCTCTTCTTCAGATACTCGGCGATGACCGGCACGGCGGTGAGGTGATCGACCGGAAAGTCGAAGAAGCCCTGGATCTGGCCCGTGTGCAGATCAACCGTTACCACGCGGTCGGCACCCGCCGCGGTGAGGAGGTCGGCCACAAGACGCGCGGTGATCGGTTCGCGACCTTCGGCCTTGCGATCCTGGCGCGCGTAACCGTAGAAGGGGCACACGGCCGTGATGCGTTTCGCCGACGCTCGCTTCGCCGCGTCGATCATGATGAGCTGCTCCATCAACAGGTCGTTGATCGAGCCACCGTGGGTTTGGAAGACGAAGACGTCGGCGCTGCGGATGTTCTCGCCGTACCGGCAGTAGATCTCACCGTTGGCGAAGGTCGACAGGACGCACTCGCTCAGCGGGACCCGAAGGTGCTCGGCGACCTCGGCCGAGAGTTCGGCGTGGCCGCGACCGGCCACGAGGATCAGCCGCTTCTTGGTGAGTACCTCCATCAGCCGCCATCCTCGCGCGTCGGCCGGGTGTCGCGCGCAGGTACCCCGCGCACATGGCGCCCCGGCGCGACGTCGTGGGTGACCACGGAGCCGGCACCGGTGTCGGCGTCGTCGCCGAGCTCGACCGGCGCGACGAGCGACGTGTGCACGCCCGTGTGCACACCATCGCCGACCGTCGTGCGGTGCTTGTTCTCGCCGTCGTAGTTCGCGGTGATCGTGCTGGCGCCCAGGTTCGCCCCCGCGCCGACGTCCGCGTCGCCGATGTAGGACAGGTGCGGAACCTTGGTTCCCTCGCCGATCTCGGAGTTCTTGATCTCGACGTAGGTGCCGACCTTCACACCCGCAGCCAGGCGGGTACCGGGGCGCACGAACGCGTACGGCCCGATCTCGCAGTCGTCACCGATCTCGCATTCCCGGGCGACGGTGTTCGACATCCGCACGTTCTCACCGACGACGACGTCGGTCAGGTGACAGTCAGGCCCGACGACGGACCCCGCCCCGACGACCGTCCGGCCCTCGAGCATCGTGCCCGGGAGCAGCCTCACGTCGGTCTCGAGCTCGACGGTCGCGTCGACGTAGGTGCGCGCCGGGTCGACCATCGTCACCCCCGCGCGCATCCACCCACGATTGATCCGGCGTCTCAGCTCCGATTCGGCTTCGGCGAGCTGGACGCGATCGTTCACCATGATCGCCTCGCGCGGATCCTCGGCCTCGAGCGCGATCACGTTGTGACCCGCGTCGCGCAACACGGAGATCGCGTCGGTGAGGTAGTACTCGCCCTGCGCGTTCTCCGGGCTCAGACGCCGGAGCGCAGGCGCGAGCAGTCCGCGCCGGAAGCAGTAGATCGACGTGTTGATCTCGTTGATCTCGCGCTCGTCGGGGGTGGCGTCGGCGTGCTCGACCACCCCGGCGACCCGGCCGTCCTTCCCGCGCACCACCCGCCCGAGGCCGTCGGTTTCGGTGACGGTCGCGGTGAGGATCGCGGCCGCGGCGTCCTGAAGCCGATGCTCGGTCGCGAGTCGCGCGATCGTCTCGGCGCGCACGAGGGGCGCGTCACCCGGCAGCACGAGGATGTCGTCCTCGGCGTCGAGGTCGTCGAAGACGGTCAGCGCGACGCTCACGGCGTCGCCCGTGCCCCGTTGCACGCGCTGTTCGACGAACTCCACCGGCACCTCGGTGACGAGTTGGTCGTGCAGTGTCTTCGTGACGCGCTCCGCGCCGTGACCGACGACGACGACGATCCGCTCGAGGGGCAATTCGGCCAGCGCGTCCACGACGTGCAGGACCATCGGCCGGCCGCAGAGCGGGTGCAGCACCTTCGGCGTCCCCGAACGCATGCGCGTGCCTTCCCCGGCGGCCAGCACCACTGCGCTCAGGGGTCGGTACTGCTTCATGCAAGCTCCCTCTTCATCTACCGATCCGGCGGCACCCGGTGCGCTCGGCTCCTCCGTGCTCGGGGGCGAGGGTTCGAACCTCGACTCAGGACTCCAAAGGACCTTGTGCTGCCGTTACACCACCCCCGAAAACATGACCAATCTACTGACGCCCAGGCCCTTCGCTTGGACGCAATACACAGACGGCCGGAGCGCACAGACCGCAGCGAACATCGGGGTCGCTCGGAGCCTCGCGAACGGGGTCTGGTAGCGTCGCACCCCGTCATGGGTTCACTCATCAAGAAGCGCCGCAAGCGCATGCGCAAGAAGAAGCACAAGAAGCTGCTGAAGAAGACCCGCTGGCAGCGTCGTCAGCAGGGCAAGTAAGCAGCGGCCGCCCCGAAGGGGCGGCCGTTTCGCATCAGGCGGCGCCCGGGCGATTCGCGATCACGCCGAACCGGCTCGTCGCCGACAGCCATACCGTCCCGTCGACCGCGGCCGCGACGCGGGCGCGGGCGCGGTCCGCGAGCTCGATGTCCTCGAACACGACCGCGTACGACGAGCCGCTCCCGGCGAGGATCGCGGGCGCGCCGGCCGCGGCTTCGACGCGTTCCCGGAACTCGACCAGCCGCGGCTCGACCCGTTCTGCGGCGGGCTGCAGATCGTTGACCGGGTGTTGCGGACCACCCAGCTCGTCCCACGCGCGGTAGACGTCCGCGGTCGCGCAGCCGAACGGTGGTGCCGCCACGACGACCCACACCTCCGGAACCTCGCCGGGGCGTAACCGATCACCGATACCGCCGACACGCGCGAAGCCGCCCTGCATACAGAACGGAACGTCCGCGCCGAGTGTCGCCGCGATCGCGGAATCGGCGCGCAGCGCGACCAGGACGCCGGCCGCGTCCGCGGAGCCGCCGCCGAGGCCGGCCCCCGACGGAATCCCCTTGTGCAGCTGGATCTTGAGACGCTCATTGCACGCCTCCGCAGCGCGCCACGCGAGATTCGTCGCGTCGGGCGGAACGCCGGCGGCGAACGGTCCCGTGATCGTCAACGACATACGCCGCGCGGGGCTCACCACGAGCTGGTCGTTGGGCTCCGCGAGGGAGACCATCGTCGCATCGAGCTCGTGGTAGCCGTCGGCGCGCGCCCCCACGACGTGCAGGGACAGCGTCAGCTTCGACGCGACCGTCACGAGGATCTCAGGCATCGGCAAGCCGCGCCCAGTCCTCGAGCGAGAGCGTCTCGGCCCGTGCGCCCGGATCGACGGCCGCGCGCGCGAACCGCTCCGCGTCGACCCGGCCGTCGAGTGTGTTGCGCAGCGTCTTGCGACGGGTCGCGAAGCCGGCGCGGACGAGATCGAACATCGCGCCGGGGTCGCGCACCTCGACGGGAGCCCGGTCGTGACGAACGAGGCGCACGAGCGCGCTCTCGA